>NZ_JBJGZX010000019.1:0-82491 GCF_054050735.1 Blastococcus sp. SYSU D00813 | reverse complement strand
CCCCCCCCCCCCCCCCCCCCCCCCCCCCCCCCCCCCCCCCCCCCCCCCCCCCCCCCCCCCGCCCCCCCCCCCCCCCCCCCCCCCCCCCCCCCCCCCCCCCGCCCCCCCCCCCCCCCCCCCCCCCCCCCCCCCCCCACTCCGACACGGGCGTCAGCGGTCGGCGTCGGTGTAGACGATCATCCCGCGGATGTTCTTGCCGTCGCGCATGTCCTGGTAGCCCTGGTTGACCTCCTCCAGGGAGTACCGGGTGGTCACCAGGTCGTCGAGCTTGAGCTGCCCCTCCTGGTAGAGCGAGAGCAGCTCGGGGATCGCCGCCCGCGGCGCGAGCCCGCCGAAGATCGCGCCCTGCAGGTCCTTCTGCAGCAGGGTCAGCTCGAACAAGCTGAGCTTGACGTCGACGTTGGCGGCGTTGCCCATGCCGGTGACGACGGCGCGGCCGCCCTTGCCGGTCACGCTGAGCGCCGCGGCGATGTCCTCGCCCTGGATGTCGCCGACGGTGATGATCGTCTTCTCGGCCATCCGGCCCCAGGTCAGCTCGTTGATCGGCTCGGTGGCCTCCTCGATGCTGGCGAAGGCGTGGGTGGCGCCCATCTCCATGGCCCACTCGCGCTTCTGCGCCACGGGGTCGATGGCGATGACCCGCTTGGCGCCGGCCGCGGCCGCCCCCTGGACGGCGTTCATGCCGACGCCGCCCACGCCCATGACGACGACGTTCTCGCCGGGCCGGACGTCGGCCACCTTGGTCGCCGAGCCCCAGCCGGTGGTCACGCCGCAGCCGACCAGCGCGGCGACCTCCAGCGGGATGTCGGGCTCGATCTTCACCACCGAGGCCTGGTGCACCGTGATGTAGGGGGAGAAGGTGCCGAGCAGGCACATCGGGATGACGTCCTTGCCGCGGGCCCGGACGCGGTAGCTGCCGTCGGAGATCGACGTCCCGGCGAGCAGGTTGGCGCCCAGGTCGCAGAGGTTCTGCATCCCCTTCGAGCACGGCGGGCACTGCCCGCAGGCGGGGATGAACGCGGTGACGACGTGGTCGCCCTCGGCCAGCCCCGTCACCCCGGGGCCGACCTTGGTGACCACGCCGGAGCCCTCGTGGCCCCCGATCACCGGGTAGAAGGCGACCGGCGTGCCGCCGGTGACCAGGTGCTCGTCGCTGTGGCACAGGCCCGAGGCGGCGAGCTGGACCTGGACCTCGCCCTCCTTGGGGTCACCCAGCTCGATCTCCTCGACCGACCACTCCTCGCCCACGCCCCACAGCACCGCACCCTTGGTCTTCACGCAGTCGTCCTCTCCCCGGCCCGTCGCCGTCGGCGGGCGCCCTGGCCGCCGCGGTCGGCGCGCCGGGCCCAGCCTCGGGAGGCCGCCGGGCCGCGTCAACCGCAGGCACCGGCGCTGCAACGTCGTGCAGCGTTGCGCAGACTGGCCGTCGTGTCCGGCGCCCCCGTGGTCGTGGTCGGCGCCGGGCCGGTCGGGCTGACGGCGGCGCTGCTGCTGGCCCGCCGCGGAGTGCCGGTGCTCGTCCTCGAGCGGCACGCGGCCCCCTACGGCGGACCGCGGGCGGTCCACCTCGACGACGAGGCGCTGCGCGCGCTGGCCGACGCCGGGGTGGCCGACGAGTTCCTGGCGGTCAGCCGCCCGGCGCCGGGCCTGCGGCTGCTCGACGCGAGCGCCCGGGTGCTGGCCGAGTTCGGCCGCGACCCGCGGGCCGGCCGCCACGGGTGGCCGCAGGCGTCGATGTTCCACCAGCCCGACCTCGAGGCGCTCCTGCGCGCGGCGGTCGACCGGGAGCCGCTGGTCCGGGTGGAGACCGGGGCGGAGGTCACCGGGCTGCGGCCGCGGGCCGGCGGCGTGGACGTGGCGGTGGCGGACCGGTCCGTCCCGGCCGCGGCGGTGCTGGGCTGCGACGGCGCCGGCAGCACGGTGCGCCGGCTGATCGGCGGGCGGATGCGCGCCCTCGGCCGCTCCGACCGCTGGCTGGTCGCCGACCTGCGCGCGCCCGACCCGCTGCCGGTGTGGCCGGGGGTGCACCAGGTGTGCGACCCGCACCGGGCCGCGACGTTCATGCCGGTGGCCGGCGACCGCTACCGCTTCGAGGCGCGGCTGCGCCCGGGGGAGACCGGCGCCGACCTGCCGCTGCGCGGGCTCCTCGCGCCCTTCGGGGCACACCGGGCCGAGGTCGTGCGCACCGCCGAGTACGTCTACCGCGCCCAGGTCGCCGACCGCTGGCGCGCCGGCCGGGTGCTCCTGGCCGGCGACGCCGCCCACCTCACCCCGCCGTTCATCGGGCAGGGCCTGGGCCTGGGCCTGCGCGACGTCCACCAGGTCACGTGGAAGCTCGCCGCCGTCCTCGCCGGGGAGGACGACGCCCTGCTCGACACCCACGAGGCCGAGCGGGCCCCCCACGCGCGGGCGCTCGTGCGGCTGGCCGTGCTGGTCGGCGCCCTGATGACCGGGGGTGGGCGGAGCGCCGACGCGGTGCGCCGCGCGGTGCTCGCCGGGGTCGACCACGTGCCCGCGGTGGCCGCGTTCGCCACCGACAGCCGCACCCCGCCCCTGCGCCCGGGGCCGCTGGTCGAGCGCGCCGGCCGGGCCGGGCGCCGGCTGGCCGGCACGCTGCTGCCCCGCGCCCGGGTGGCGGTGGCCGGGCGGACCTGCCCGGTGGACGACGTCCTCGGCGCCGGGACCGCCACGCTGACGCGGGCCGGCGGCGGGCTGGTGGTGCACGCCGGCGGTCGGCGGACCGAGGTCGCCGACGTCGACGGCGCGCTCACCGCGTGGCTGGGCGGGGCGCGCTCGGTCGTCGTCCGGCCCGACCGGGTGGTCCGCTCCGCCCGCTGACCGGGTACGACTGTGCCCCGCGGGCGCGGGTGCGGGCGTCCCCCCGGGGTACGGGCCGGCCCATGCAGACCGACAAGTCCCAGATCGTGGACCTCCTCCGCACCCGCGGCGACGACGCCGCGGCCGAGCGCGCCGACCGCGAGCTCCCCGACTCCGTGGACCTGCACGAGCACAGCGGCGTCCTCGGCGAGCTGGGCCTGGACCCGATGAAGCTGGCGGGCGAGTTCGCCGGCGGCGGTGGCCTGGGCAACGTCGCCGGCACCTGACGGCCGGGCGGCGGTCCCGCCGGGTCCCCTCCCACAGCGCGGCACCGCCGCGTCGCGGTCCCCGGTGCCGGGCTGCAGCGCGGCACCGGCCTCCGTCCCGCGGCGGTGCCGGGCGGCGACGCCGGCGGGGGACGGCGCCGGCGGGGGGACGGCGCCGGCGTCAGCCCTCGGCGATGCGCTTGACGGCCGCCAGCGTCGCGGGGATGCCCTCGTGCGCGGCGCGCGTGCGGTCCTCGACCTGGGCCGCGGCGCCGTCGCCGTAGCGCTCGGCGAACAGCTCCCGGCCGGCCGGCAGGAACTCCCACGACTCGGTCAGCCGGGTGCCGCCCTCGACCGGCTCGAAGGTGAACGACCAGCGCACCAGCCGGCCGCCCACCAGCCAGGCGAACTCCCGGCCGCGGTCGGCCGCCACCACCTGGCTGCGGGTCTCCCACGTACGGCCCGGCACCTCGTTGCGGCCGGTGAACCACGCACCGACCCGCGGCCGGCCGTCGTCGCCCTGCCAGCCCTCGTCCCACCAGCAGGCGCGGCAGACGGGGCTCCACTCGCCGGTCCGGGTCACGTCCGACACGAGGTCGTACAACGCCTCCGGCGAGGTGGCGACGACGACGGAGCCGGAGTGGGTCAGGGAGTCCACGGCCGGATCCTCGCAGGCGCGTCCCGGTCGTGAGTGGCCATGCTGGGCGGGTGAGCTACGACGTCGCCGCCGTCCGGTCCGCCTTCCCCGCGCTGCGCTCCGGCGCCGCGCACTTCGACGGTCCGGGCGGCTCGCAGGTGCCGCTGCCGGTGGCCGAGGCGGTGGCGGCCACGCTGACCAGCCCGATCGCCAACCGCGGCCGGCTCACCCGGGCCGAGCGCAACGCCGACAACGTCGTGCTCGCGGCCCGGGCCGCCGTCGCCGACCTGGTGGGCGGCGACCCGCGGGGTGTCGTCTTCGGCCGCAGCATGACGCAGCTGACCTACGACCTCTCCCGCACGCTGGCCGCCTCCTGGGGCCCGGGCGACGAGGTCGTGGTGACCCGGCTCGACCACGACGCCAACGTCCGGCCGTGGGTGCAGGCCGCCGCCGCGCGCGGCGCCACGGTCCGCTGGGCCGACCTGGACCCGGCCACCGGGGAGCTGGAGGCGGACGCCGTCGCCGCCGTCGTCTCCGACCGCACCCGGGTGGTCGCGGTGACCGGCGCGTCGAACCTGATCGGCACGCGGCCCGACGTCCCGGCGATCACCGCGCTCGCCCACCGGGCCGGCGCCCTCGCGTACGTGGACGGCGTCCACCTCACCGCGCACGCGCCGGTGGACGTCGCCGCGCTCGGCGCCGACCTCTTCGCCTGCTCGCCGTACAAGTTCCTCGGCCCGCACCTGGGCTGCGTGGTCGCCGCGCCGGAGCTGCTGGAGACGCTGCACCCGGACAAGCTGCTGCCCTCGACCGACGCCGTCCCCGAGCGCTTCGAGCTGGGCACGCTGCCCTACGAGCTGCTGGCCGGGACGACGGCGGCGGTCGACTTCCTCGCCGGTCTCGGCGGCCCCGAGGGCGACCGGCGGGCCCGGCTCCTGGCCGGGCTGGCCGCCGTCGAGGAGCACGAGGACCGGCTGCGCGTGCGCGCCGAGGAGGCGCTCGCCCAGCTGCCCGGCGTCACGCTGTGGTCGCGGGCCCGGCACCGGACCCCGACCCTGCTGCTCACCGCCGAGGGCCACCCGGCCGCGGAGCTGTCGCGCGGCCTGGCCGAGCGGGACGTCAACGCCCCGGCCGGCTCGTTCTACGCGGTCGAGCCCTCCCGCCGGCTGGGCCTGGGCGACACCGGCGGCCTGCGCGTCGGCATGGCCCCGTACACCGACGACGAGGACGTCGACCGCCTGCTCGCCGGCCTGGCGGAGCTGCTGCGGGCCTAGCGGCCGGTGCTCAGCAGGGCGGGGAAGCCGGCGGAGAGCTCGTCGAAGGCGCGGCGCAGGCCGTCGGCGAGCGGGGTGCCGCCGGCCAGCCACACCTCGAAGGCCGTCGTCGCCGCCGCCCGCGTGCTGGTGGCGACCAGCCGGGGCACCAGGTCACCGGGGTCGACGCCGGTGCGGCGGGCGACGTGCGCGGCCACGACCCGGTCGACGTCGGCGTAGCGCAGCTGCGAGTGGGCCAGCAGGGCCGGCTCGCCGAGGATCAGCCGCATCCGCTGGCGCAGCACCGGCAGCTGGTCCGGCGGGTAGTCGTTGGCCTCCAGGTAGGCCGCGCAGATGGAGGCCAGCACCGGCTGCTCCGGGGCGGTCGCGGCCAGCCGGGCCTCCAGCCGGGCGACGTGCCCGGCGAAGTCCCCCCACACGGCGTCGGCCTTGGTGGGGAACCAGCGGAAGAAGGTGCGCCGGCTGATCCCGGCCGCCTCGGCTATCTCGTCGGCGGTCACCCGCTCGAAGCCCTCGGCGGTGAAGAGCTCCAGCGCGACCTGCTCCAGGCGCGCGCGGGTGTCGGCGCGCAGGCCGGCCGGGACGGCGGTCACCCCTCCATCCTGTACCGGCCCGTCCACCGCCGGAACGACCGCCGCCCCGGTTCACCCGGTTGCCTGTGGCACCCGGTGTCACTAGCGTCCGGAGGCGACCCAGGTCACCCACCCGAGGAGGCGTCATGCCCGAGCAGGCCACCGTCAGCACCGAGACCGAGACCACGGCCGCCGCCGAGGAGGCGCTGGTCGAGGAGACCCTCGTCGAGGAGGTCTCCATCGACGGGATGTGCGGCGTCTACTGAGCCGGCCAGTGACCACCGCCGAGCCCGCTGTCGTGGGTGAGTCCCTGTTCGACCCGGAGCTGCCGTGGCAGCGGGCCCGGTCGGTGGCGATGCGCCCGGAGCCCTTCGGGGCGCTGGTCTACCACTTCGGGAACCGCAAGCTGTCGTTCCTGAAGTCGAAGCTGCTGGTCAGCGTCGTCGAGGCGCTGGAGCACCACCCGAGCGTGTCCGCCACGCTCGCCGCCTGCGCGGTGCCCGAGGCCCAGCGCCCCGCCTACGTGAAGGCGCTGTCCGACCTCGCCCGCTCGCAGATGATCGAACGCAGGGAGCTGCCCGCATGACCGCCGTCCTCCCGTCCCGTCCTGCCGTGGAACGCCCGACCGGCGGCCGCCTGGTCGACCAGTTCGAGTACGGCCTCGACGCGCCGATCTGCCTGACCTGGGAGCTCACCTACGCCTGCAACCTGGCGTGCGTGCACTGCCTGTCGTCCTCCGGCCGGCGCGACCCCCGCGAGCTCAGCACCGCCGAGGCCGAGGGCGTCATCGACGAGCTGCAGCGGATGCAGGTCTTCTACGTCAACGTCGGCGGCGGCGAGCCCACCGTCCGGCCCGACTTCTGGCACCTGCTCGACTACGCGATCGACCACCAGGTCGGCGTGAAGTTCTCGACCAACGGCGTGAAGCTGGACAGGGCCCGCGCCGCCCAGCTCGCCGCCACCGACTACGTCGACGTGCAGATCTCCCTGGACGGCGCCACCGCCGAGGTGAACGACCGCGTCCGCGGCACCGGCTCGTTCGCCACCGCCACCCGCGCCCTGGAGAACCTCGCCGAGGCCGGGATGAAGGACTTCAAGGTCTCGGTCGTCGTCACCCGCGAGAACGCCGGCCAGCTCGACGAGTTCAAGGCGCTGACCGACCGCTACGGCGCCCAGCTGCGGATCACGCGGCTGCGCCCGTCGGGCCGTGGCGCCGACGTCTGGGACACCCTGCACCCCACCCAGGCCCAGCAGCGCGAGCTGTACTCGTGGCTGCTCGCCAACGGCGACCGCGTGCTCACCGGCGACTCGTTCTTCCACCTGTCGGCCTACGGGCAGGCGCTGCCGGGTCTGAACCTGTGCGGGGCCGGGCGCGTGGTCTGCCTGATCGACCCGGTCGGCGACGTCTACGCCTGCCCGTTCGCCATCCACGAGAACTTCCTCGCGGGGAACGTGCGGGACGAGGGCGGCTTCCAGCGGGTCTGGCAGACCTCGGACCTGTTCCAGGAGCTGCGTTCGCCGCAGACCGGCGGCGCGTGCACGAAGTGCGCGCACTTCGACGCCTGCCGCGGCGGCTGCATGGCGGCCAAGTTCTTCACCGGCCTGCCGCTCGACGGGCCCGACCCCGAGTGCGTCCAGGGCCACGCCGAGGGCCTTCTGGCCGCCCGCGACGAGGACACGGTCAAGCCGAAGAGCCACCTCGACCACTCGCACACCGGCCCGGTGCGCGGTCAGCCCACGCTGCTGGGCATCCCGTCGATCCCGGCGAAGATCTGCGACGAGTCCCCCCTGGCGGGCATGTCCTGAGGTCGCTCCCGGGTGGCGCGGCTCAGTGCAGCGGCGCCACCCGGCGGCGGTCCTCCTCCGGCAGCAGGTCCGGGGCCAGGTCGGCCAGGGTCATGGTGAGCAGCAGCGCGACGAGCACGGCGACGATCAGCACGGGGCACCTCCTGTGGGCGTGCCCCGAATGTGGGCGCCGTCGCTGGTGAACGGCTCGGCGGCCGCTGGGAGCCGGCTGGGAGGTCGCTCGACGGCCGGCTGGCGAGGGGCCCCTCCGCCGTCATAGGTTGTGACCCGGGTCACGATCATCGGACGCCAGGGGGTGCCGTGGGCAAGCTCGAGGGCAAGGTCGCGTTCATCACCGGAGCCGCCCGCGGTCAGGGGCGCAGCCACGCGGTCCGGCTCGCGCAGGAGGGTGCCGACGTCATCGCCGTCGACCTGTGCGCCCAGATCGACACCGTCCCCTACCCGATGGCCACGCGGGAGGACCTGGACCAGACCGTGCAGGAGGTCGAGGCCCTCGACCGGCGGATCGTCGCGAGCGTCGCCGACGTCCGCGACCTCGCGGCGCTCGAGCGCGCGGTGCAGGACGGCGTCGCCGAGCTCGGCCGCCTGGACATCGTGCTGGCCAACGCCGGCATCGCCCCCATGGGCGGGGAGGGCAACGCGGCGCAGGAGTTCGCCGACGTCGTCGACGTCAACCTCACCGGCGTCTGGAACACCCTGCGCGCCACCACGCCGGTCATGGTCGAGCAGGGTGACGGCGGGGCGATCGTGATCACCAGCTCCACGGCCGGGCTCAAGGGCATCGGCGGCGACTCGCCCGGCGGGCAGGGCTACACCGCGGCCAAGCACGGCGTCGTCGGGCTGATGCGGTCGTTCGCCAACACGCTGGCCCAGCACCGGATCCGGGTGAACTCGGTGCACCCCACGGGGGTCAACACCCCCATGGTCGTCAACGACTTCATGCAGAAGTGGCTGGAGGAGGACCCGACCATCGCCGGCGCGATGGCCAACCTCCTGCCCGTCGAGATGATCGAGGCGGTCGACATCAGCAACGCGATCGTCTGGCTGGTCAGCGACGACGCGCGGTACGTCACCGGCGTGACCCTGCCGGTCGACGCGGGCTTCACGGCGAAGTAGGGGGACGGCATGGCCGGACGGGTGGCGGGCAAGGTCGCGTTCATCACGGGGGCGGCGCGGGGGCAGGGGCGCAGCCACGCACTGCGGCTGGCCGAGGAGGGCGCCGACGTCATCGCGGTGGACCTGTGCGGTCCCGTGCCCTCGATCGAGATGTACCCGCCGGCCACCGAGGAGGACCTCGCCGAGACCGTCCGGCAGGTCGAGGCGCTCGACCGGCGGATCGTCGCGACGAAGGCCGACGTCCGGGACCGGGCGGCGCTGGAGGCGGCGGTCGAGGACGGCGTCGCACAGCTCGGCCGGCTCGACATCGTGCTGGCCAACGCGGGCGTCTTCGAGATCCAGCCGGCGCTCGAGCTCACCGACGACGCCTGGCGGGAGATGATCGACGTCAACCTGACCGGCGTGTGGAACACCTGCCGGGCCGCGTTGCCCCACCTGCTCGAGCGCGGCGGCTCCATCGTGATCACCAGCTCGACCGCCGGCCTCAAGGGGACGCCGAACACCATCCACTACACCGCGGCCAAGCACGGCGTCGTCGGCATCATGCGGACGCTGGCCAACGAGTTCGCGCCGCAGTCGATCCGGGTGAACTCGGTGCACCCGACCGGCGTCGACACGCAGATGATCCAGAACCCGAAGACGTGGGGCCTGTTCGACCCGGAGAACCCGAACCCGACACGGGAGGGCGCCGAGCCGGTCTTCCGGTCGACCAACGCCCTGCCCGTGCCGTGGGTGGAGCCACGGGACATCAGCAACGCGGTGCTGTTCCTCGTCTCCGACGAGGCGCGCTACATCACCGGCGTCACCCTGCCCGTGGACGCCGGCTACACGGTGAAGTGAGCCCTCACAGGTCGACGACCTCGTTCTCGCCGGAGTCGATGCGCTGACCGGTCGCCTTGGCCTTCACGAAGCTGAAGGCGGTGGCCAGGCGGCCGCCGGGGCTGTCCCAGTACTCGGCGGTGTCGCCGTCGACCTTCACGAGGACGACGGAGGGGTCCTCGGGGCCCTGGGGCAGCCACGCCTCGACGCCGCCGTTCCACAGCTCCTTCTTCTTCGCCACGTCGTCGACCACGCTCGCCGAGCCGGTCAGCGAGACCCAGGTGCCGCCCGAGCCGACGCCCACGTTGACCTGCGGCGAGCTGCGGATGTGGTCGATCCAGTCGGCGCTGCGCTCGGCGAAGAACCACAGGTCGCCGTCGAACTCGACCTCCTGCAGCGTCATCGGCCGGCTGGTCAGCGTGCCGGTCGGCGTCGTCGTGGTGAGGAAGCCGAAGCGCTCCCCCTTGATGAGTTCGGCGACCTTGCGGGTGTCCTCGGTGCTCATGCCCGTCCTCCGGTGGTTGGCGTCCCCTCCCCCTGCCCGGCGGGCCGTCGCGTGACACCCGGGCCCGCCTCTGATACAGAGACGGGGAAACCGAAAGGCATACGAGAACCGGCGCACCGACGCGCGGGGACCGGGAATGCCGGGGCGGCCCGCCCACTTGGGCCCTGACGAGCCGGTGGCGTGCTGCCGGGAAGCGACCCGGACACAGGAGCACCCCCGTGACGACGACGCACGACCGCCCGGAGGCCGCCGCCGAGGCGGGCGCGCCGGCACCCGCCGGTGCCGCCCCCGCTCCGCCGGGCATGGCCCGCACCGCGCTCACCCTCGGTGCGTTCGTGGCGCTCGGGCCGCTCACCATCGACATGTACCTGCCCGCCCTCCCGACGGTCGCCGACGACCTGATGACGACGTCGTCGGCCGCTCAGCTCACGCTGACCGGCACGCTGGTCGGGATGGGGCTGGGGCAGATCGTCATCGGCCCGCTGTCGGACGCCGTCGGCCGGCGCAACCCGCTGCTGCTGGGCACCGCGCTGCACGTCGTCGCCTCGCTGCTGGTGCTCGTCGCGCCGAACGTCGCCGTCCTCGGCACCCTGCGCCTGCTCCAGGGCGTGGGCACCGCCGCCGGCATGGTCGTGGCGATGGCGGTGATCCGGGACCTCTACGACGGCCGGGCGGCGGCCACGATGATCTCGCGGATCATGCTCGTGATCGGGGCGTTCCCGGTCCTGGCGCCGACGCTGGGCGGCGAGGTGCTGCGCTTCACCTCCTGGCGCGGGGTGTTCCTGGTCCTCGCGGTGTTCGGAGCGCTGCTCCTGGTCATGGGCTGGTTCGCGCTGCGCGAGACCCTGCCCCCGGCGCGGCGGGTGCCCGTCGGCGTCCGGAGCACGCTGCGCAGCTACCGCGACCTGTTCGGTGACCGCGTGTTCGTCGGGCTGGTGCTCGTCGGCGGCCTGGTGATCGCCGGGCTCTTCAGCTACGTCTCCGGCGCCGCCTTCGTCTACCAGGACCAGTTCGGCCTCGACGAGCAGGAGTTCGGGCTGCTGTTCGGCGCCGGCGCGATCTGGCTCATCGTCGCCACGCAGCTCAACCCGGTGCTCCTGAAGCGGTGGGCGACCGGGCAGGTGCTGCTGGCCTCGACGATCGGCGGGGCGCTCGCGGGGCTGGTGCTCGTCGGCCTCGCGGTGGCCGACACCGGCAGCATCTGGGCGGTCGCCCTGCCGATGTGGGCCGTGCTCTTCGCCGCCGGGCTGGGGCTGCCCAACGCCCCGGCCCTGGCGCTCTCCCGGCACGGCGAGGCCGCCGGGACCGCGGCCGCGCTGCTGGGCGCCGTGCAGTTCGTGGTCGGCGCCGCGGTCGCCCCGCTGGTCGGCGTCCTCGGCAACGACGCGCTGGCGATGGGCGTGATCGTGGTGGCGGCGCTGGCGCTGTCGCTCGCCGTCCTCGTCTGGCTGGTGCGGCCGTGGGAGCTGCCCGACCCGAGCGACGACGACGAGGACGCGCTCGTCGTCGCCCACTGAGGGAGGACCCCGTCCTCCCCGCGCTGCGCAGGCTCGGCACGAGCCTCGGGACGGGGCCTCACTAGCCTCTGGTGGTGCGCTCCCTCGCCGCCGCCACCTGGCCGGACCTCCCCGAGTCGGCGCTGCTGCTCGTGCCGCTGGGGGCCGTGGAGCAGCACGGCCCGCACCTGCCGCTGATCACCGACACCGCCGTGGCCGGCGCGGTCGCCGACGCCGCCGTCGACCGGATCGAGTCGGCGCTGCTGGCCCCGGCGCTGGCCTACGGGGCCAGCGGCGAGCACGAGGACTTCCCCGGCACCGTGTCGCTGGGCACGGAGGCGCTCACCGGGCTGCTCGTGGAGTACGGGCGCTCGGCGTGCCGCTGGGCCGGCCGGGTGCTGCTGGTCAACGGCAACGGCGGCAACCTCGACGCGCTGCGGGCGGCGGGCACGCTGCTGCGGACGGAGGGGCGCGACGTCGCGTGGTGGCCCTGCGGGGTGCCCGGCGGGGACGCCCACGCCGGGCGGACCGAGACGTCGCTGGTGTTGCACGTGGAACCCGGGTGGGTGCGGGGCGAGCGGGCCGAGGCGGGCGACACGACACCGATCGGCGAGCTGCTGCCCCGGCTGCGCGCCGAGGGTGTGCGGGCGGTGAGCGGGAACGGCGTCCTCGGCGACCCGGCGGGCGCGAGCGCCGAGGAGGGCGCCGAGCTGCTGGCGGGGATGGCCGACCGGCTGGTCGCCGCGGCCGCGGCCTGGCGGGTGGACCCGGCCGGGCGGCTCAGGGACTGAGCCGCCCGGCCGGGTCCGGCGCTCAGCCGGCGAGCGCGTCGGCGAACAGCGGGACGGTGCCGTCGAGCGCGTACAGCAGCCCGGGGGCCGAGGCGCTGGAGAAGGCGTTGAGCAGCGTCAGGTCCTCCAGGACGACGGCGCGGCCCTCCTGCACCGACGGCAGGGCGTTCCACAGCGGGTTCGAGGTGAACTCCGAGGCCTCCACGAAGATCGGGAAGACGACGGTGAGCTCGGCGTCCAGCAGCGAGAGCTGCTCCTCGCTGACCGGCACGAAGAAGTTCTCCGTGGCCTGGGACTCGATCTCCTCCTTGTTCACGAAGCCGAGCTGCTCCATGAACTGCACGCGGGAGTCGCCGCTGACGTAGGCGCCGAAGCCCTCGGAGGTGAAGGCGCCGACGGCGACCTCGGTGCCGGCGAACTCCGGGTGCTCGGCGGCGGCGTCGGCGAAGGCCTGCTCGACCTCGTCCTGCAGCGCGGCGGCCTCGTCGCCCTTCCCGAGGGCCTGCCCGACCATCTCCAGCTGCTGCTGCCACGTGGTCTGGTACGGGCCCACGCCGTCGGGCTGGCCGATGGTGGGGGCGATCCCGCTGAGGGCGTCGTAGCGGTCCTGGTCCCCGGAGGACCGGGTGTCGAGGATCAGGTCGGGCTCCAGGGCGGCGATCGCCTCGTAGCTGGGCTCGAGCGTCTCGATGATCTCGGGCGCCTCGTCGTAGGACTGCTCGACCCAGTCGCCCAGCCCGTCGTCACCGCCGACGGCGAGCCAGTCGCTGGCGCCGACCGGCTGCACCCCGAGGGCGAGCGCGGTCTCGGCGTCGGACCAGCCCAGGGCGACGACGCGGGTCGGCTCCTCCTCGATCGTCACGTCGCCGAAGGCGGTCTCGATCGTCACGGGGAACGCGCCGCCGGACGACGACGAGCCGCCGCCGCCACCGGAGGAGCTGCCGGCATCGGCGTCGTCGTCCCCGCACCCGGCGAGGACGAGGGCGGCGGTGGCCACCAGGGCGGCCGCGCGGAGCGGGGTACGGGACATGGCTCTCCTCGGATCTCAGTAGGTGAGCCTCACCTAACCACCGGGTGGTCACGCCCGGGTCACGAGCCTCGTTACGCTCGGTCGGTGCGTCCCGAGGGGTGGCTGGTCGTCGTCGACCTGCAAGAGGTGTTCCGCGACCAGGACTCGCCGTGGACGGCGCCGCGGTTCGACGAGATCCGCCCCAACGTCCGCCGGCTGGCCGAGGCGTTCGGCGAGCGCGCCGTCTTCACCCGGTTCGTCGCCCCCGAGAAGCCCGAGGGCTCCTGGGTGACCTACTACGAGCAGTACGACTTCGCGCTGCAGCCGCCCGACCACCCGCTCTTCGCGCTGGTCGAGGACCCCGGTCCGGCCCGGGTGCTCGACGCGACGACGTTCGGCAAGTGGGGCCCGGAGCTCGCCGGCCTCGTGGGCGAGGGGCCGCTCACCGTCGCCGGCGTGGCCACCGACTGCTGCGTCCTCTCCACCGTGCTGCCCGCCGCCGACGCCGGGGTCCCGGTGCGGGTGGTGTCCGACGCCTGCGCCGGCGCCAGCGACGAGGCGCACGAGGACACCCTGCGGATCTTCGGCTGCTACGCGCCGCTGGTGGAGGTCGTGTCCACCGCCGAGGCGCTGGGCGGCGGGGCCTGAAGCTCCCTCCGCCGCCGGACGGGCGGCTGCCCGACGGCTGGGCCGTCCGGCTGGACCCGGCGGTGCGCCGGCGGGACGGCGGGACGGCACTGCTGGGCGGCTCGCCGCTGCGCCTGCTGCGGCTGCGGCCCCGCGCCGTCGACCTCCTGGCGGCCGACCGCCTGGTCGTCGCAGGGGCGGCCGCGGCGGCCCTGGCCGGCCGGCTGCTCGACACCGGGGTCGCGCAGCCCGACCTCGCCGCGCTGCCCGACCCCGGCACGGCGGTGACCGTCGTCGTCCCCGTGCGGGACCGCACCGACGGCGTCCGCCGGCTGCTCGCCGCGCTGCGGGCGGACCCCGACACCGCCGGCGTCCCGGTGCTCGTGGTGGACGACGGCTCGGCCGACGCCGGGGCGCTGGCCGCCGTCGCCGCGGCCGCGGGCGCGCAGGTGCTCCGCAGCGAGGTGTCCCGCGGCCCGGCGGCGGCCCGGAACACCGGCCTGCGGGCCGCCCGCACGCCGCTCGTGGCCTTCCTCGACTCCGACTGCGTCCCGCGGGCGGGCTGGCTCCCGCCGCTGCGCCGCCACCTCGGCGACCCCCGCCTGGCCCTGGTGGCCCCCCGGGTGGTCGCCCTGGGGACGGAGCCGCCCGAGCGCGGGAAGCGCGCTCGAGCGACTCCGCACGGGCGGCTGGCGGCGTACGAGGCTGCGGTCAGCGCCCTGGACATGGGGCCGCGGCCGGCCGCCGTCCGCCCGCTCGCCGCGGTCTCCTACGTGCCGAGCGCGGCGCTGCTGGCCCGCCGGGAGGCCCTGGGCGCGGGGTTCGACGAGACGATGCGGGTGGCCGAGGACGTCGACCTCGTCTGGCGGCTGGCCGCGGCCGGCTGGCGGGTCCGCTACGAACCGGCGGCCGAGGTGGCCCACGAGCACCCCGGGGCGGCCGGTCCCTGGCTGCGCCGCCGCGCCTTCTACGGCACCGGCGCCGCCCTCCTGGCGCAGCGGCACGGCCCGGCGGTGGCCCCGGTCGTCGTCTCGGGCTGGGCGGCCGCGGCGATCGGGCTGGCGGTGGCCGGGCGGGCGCCGGGCCGGCTGGCGGCGGCCGGCGTCCTCGCCGGCGAGGCGGTGCGGCTGGCCCGCCGGCTCGCCGTCCCGGCCGGCCGGCCGCCGGCCGGGCTGGCCGCGGGCCTGGTCCTGCGCGGGACGGCGACGGCCGCGCGGACGCTCGCCCGCGCGGCGACCCGCCACCACTGGCCGGTGGCCGCGGCGGCCGCGGCGCTCTCCCCCCACGCCCGGCGGCTGCTGACCGCGGTGGCCGTCGCCGACGGGCTCGCCGGGTGGTGGCCGCACCGCGCGCAAGTGGGCCCGCTGACGTTCGTGGCCGCGCGCCGGGCCGAGGACCTCGCCTACGGCGCCGGTCTGTGGGCCGGTGCGCTGCGCGCGCGCAGCCCCCGGGCGCTGCTGCCCGCGCGGCCGCCACGGCTCTGACCACGGCCGGTGCCCTGGTGCGATGGCCGCCGACCGGTCACGATGGGCGTGACATGAGCCACTGCCCTGGTCCGAGACCGTGACCGCCTCCCCGTGGCTCGCCCTGCCCGAGGGGCGGCCCGACCCCGCGCTCACCCGTCGGCTGCGTGCTGCGCACGAGGCGCTGGTGACCTCCGGCGCCCGGCACCGCGCGCCGGTGCGGCCGGTCGTGTGGGAGTCCTGGCGGCGCAGCCTCGGCAGCGGCGTCGACCCCGACGGCGTCGCCCCGCCCGTCGACCTCCTCGACGACGACCTCGAGGCCCACCGCGCCGCGCACCCGCTGGCGCCGGTGCTGCCGGTGATCCGCCGCCTGCTGGTCGAGGACGCCGAGGCCGACCGGATGATCGTCGCGGTGACCGACGCGGCCGGCCGGATGCTGTGGGTCGAGGGCGACGCACGGCTGCGGGCCCGGGCGGCCGGCATGAACTTCGTCGAGGGCGCCCGCTGGTCGGAGGAGGTGGCGGGCACCAACGCGCCGGGCACCGCGCTGGCCCTCGACCACGCCGTCCAGATCTACGGCAGCGAGCACTACCGCCGGCCGGTGCAGCCCTGGAGCTGCTCGGCGGCGCCGGTGCACCACCCGCTGACCGGCGAGCTGCTCGGCGCCATCGACGTCACCGGCGGCGACCACGTGGCCAGCCCGCAGGTGCTCACCCTCGTCCGCGCCACCGTCGCCGCCGTGGAGGCCGAGCTCCGCTGGCTGCACCGCGCCTCGCTCGAGACCTCCCCGACCCCGCCGCCGGCGCCGCGCCCCGCGCCCCGGCTGGAGGTCCTCGGCCGCGACCGGGCCCGCCTCGTGCTCCCCTCGGGCCCGGTGCAGCTGTCGCTGCGCCACTCCGAGCTGCTCGTGCTGCTCGCCGAGGCCGCCGCCGCGGGCGAGGGCCGCACGGCGGAGCAGCTGGCCGCCGAGTGCCACGGGGGCGACGCGGCCGTGGTCACCGTGCGGGCCGAGCTCTCCCGGCTGCGGCGCCTGGTCGGCGCCCACCTCATCGGCTCGCGGCCCTACCGGCTGGTCGGCCGCCTGGACACCGACGTCGACCGGGTGCGCCGCCTGCTGGACCTCGGCGCCGTCCCCGAGGCGCTGGAGCGCTACGCCGGCGGGGTGCTGCCACGCTCCACCGCACCCGGCGTGACCGCGGCGCGCGACCGGCTGTCGGCGCGGCTGCGCGGCGCCGTCCTCGCCGGTCGCCGTCCCGAGCTGCTGCTGCGCTACGGCCGGCTGCCCGAGGCCCAGGGCGACGTCGCGCTCTGGCAGACGTGCCTGGAGGTGCTGCCGACCGGCTCCGCGCGCCGCGCCGCGGTCGCCGCCCACCTGGGCCGGCTGCGCCGCACCGCACGCGCCACCTGAGCCGCGGAGGGCGACGCGCGGCACACCGGGAATGCGCGGCGGGGCCGCGGCATTGGCCTGTGCACGTGAGTGCTGCAGCCGACGTGTCCACGGCGACCCCCCCGAGCCCGGCGGACGCGCCGCTGCCGGAGCGGCGGCGCGTCGTGGCCGCGATCGTCGCGCTGGCCGTCGGCGGCTTCGCGATCGGCACCACGGAGTTCGTGACGATGGGCCTGCTGCCCGACATCGCCGACGGCGTCTCGGTGAGCATCCCGACCGCCGGCCACGTGATCTCGGCCTACGCCCTGGGCGTCGTCGTCGGGGCGCCGGTCATCGCCGCGCTCGGGACGCGGCTGCCCCGCCGCGGCCTGCTCGTCGGGCTCATGGTCGCCTTCCTGGCCGGCAACGCGCTCAGCGCCCTCGCCGCCGGGAACGGCTCGCTGCTGCTGGCCCGCTTCGTCAGCGGTCTGCCGCACGGCGCCTACTTCGGCGTCGCCTCGCTGGTCGCCGCCTCCCTCGTCGTCCCCGAGCAGCGCGGCCGGGCGGTCAGCTCGGTCCTGCTCGGCCTGTCGATCGCCAACGTCGTCGGCGTGCCGGCGGCCACCTGGCTGGGCCAGCACATGGGCTGGCGGTCGGCCTACTGGGCCGTCGTCGTGCTGGCGGTGCTCACGATCTCCGCGGTCGTCGCCGTCGTGCCGCGCACGCCGGCCGCGCCGGGGGCGTCGGTCGCCACCGAGCTCGGGGCGCTGCGCCGGCCGCAGGTGCTGCTGACCCTCGTCGTCGGCATCGTCGGGTTCGGCGGCATGTTCGCGCTCTACAGCTACATCGCCCCGCTCACCACCGACGTCACCGGGCTGGCCCGCGGCACGGTGCCGTGGGTGCTCTTCACGTTCGGCGTCGGCATGGTGGCCGGGACGGTGCTCGGCGGCCGGCTCGCCGACCGCGCGCTGTTCCCGTCGCTGGTGGGCGGCGCCGTCGCGATGGGCGTGCTGCTCGGGCTCGTGCCGGTGGCCGCGCGGAGCGCCGGCACGCTGTTCGCCGCGGTGTTCCTCGTGGCGGTCGCCTCCTCCGTCCTCGCCGTCTGCCTCCAGCTGCGGCTGATGGAGGTGGCGGTCGACGCCCGGATGCTCGGCGCGGCCCTGAACCACTCCGCGCTCAACGCGGCCAACGCCCTGGGCGCCTGGCTCGGCGGCCTGGTCATCGCCGCCGGGGCCGGCTACACCGCGCCGTCGCTGGTCGGGGCCGGCCTGGCGGCCGTCGGGCTGGTGGCGCTGACCGCCTCCGGGCTGCTCGCCCGTCGCGAGCGCCGAGCCGGGACGGACGTCACGACCGCCGCCTGACGACGTCCCGCCGTCGACTGCAACTCCGCTGCAACGTTGCCCGCAGGCTCTTGACCTGCGCGTATCCCGCGGCCCCCACCGCCGTCCGCGGACGCATGTGAGGTGAGGGTGTCCTGAGTCACTCCGCCGTTGCGAGACTCCCGCCCATGCGACCGGCCCGGCCGGCGCGACGTCGGGTCCTGCAACGAAGCGGAGGAACTTGGTGACGTCCATCAACGTGAAGGTCGACGGAGCGTCGTACAGCGACGACGTCGAACCGCGCACCCTGCTCGTGCACTACCTGCGCGAGAACCTGGGCAAGGTCGGCACCGTCGTCGGCTGCGACACCAGCAACTGCGGCGCGTGCACCGTGCACCTGGACGGCGAGTCCGTGAAGTCGTGCACCGTCTTCGCCGTCCAGGCCGACGGCTGCGAGATCACCACCATCGAGGGCGTCGGCCGCGACGGCGCGCTGCACCCCGTGCAGAAGGCCTTCCACGAGATGCACGGCCTGCAGTGCGGCTTCTGCACCCCGGGGATGATCATGGCCTCGATCGACCTGCTGAAGGAGAACCCGAGCCCGAGCGAGACCGAGATCCGCGAGGGCATCGAGGGCAACCTCTGCCGGTGCACCGGCTACCAGAACATCGTCCGGGCGGTGCAGCAGGCCGCGGGGGAGATGTCCGGGTCCGAGACGGCGGGGGCGCAGGCATGACCGTCACCGAGGACGCCGCGACGCTGGCGCCGGCCAAGGAGGTCGGCCAGCCGCGCCGCCGCAAGGAGGACGCCCGGCTGATCACCGGCCGGACCACCTGGACCGACAACATGGTCCTGCCCGGGATGCTGCACCTGGCGATCGTGCGCAGCCCCGTCGCGCACGCGCGGATCACCGGCATCGACGTCACCGCGGCGCAGCAGGCGCCCAACGTCGTCGCCGTGCTGACCGGCCGGGACCTCGCCGACGAGCAGGGCTCGATCCCCTGCGCCTGGCCGGTGACCGCCGACATGGTCAACCCCGGCCACCCCTCGATCGCCGTCGACCAGGTCAACCACGTCGGCGAGGCCGTCGCGATCGTCGTCGGCCGGTCCAAGGCCGCGGCCACCGACGCCGTCGAGCTGGTCGACGTCGACTACGAGCTGCTGGAGCCGGTCCTCGACCTGGAGGCGGCCGTCGCCGAGGGCGCGCCCAAGGTGCACGACCAGCTGGACTCCAACACCAGCTTCCACTTCGTCTTCGACGCCGGCGAGGCCGGCACGGGGAGCGACACCGAGCAGGCGTTCGCCGACGCCGAGGTCGTCGTCAGCCGGCGGCTGGTCCAGCAGCGGCTGATCCCGGCCTTCATGGAGCCGCGCTCGGTGGTCGTCCAGCCGCAGGGCGACAACTACACGATGTGGTCGGCGACCCAGATCCCGCACGTCCTGCGGGTGATGGCGGCGATGGTCACCGGCATCCCCGAGCACAAGCTGCGCATCGTCGCCCCCGACGTCGGCGGCGGATTCGGCGGGAAGCTGCAGGTCAACCCGGAGGAGATCCTCTCCCTCCTGGTCGCCCGGCGGCTGGGCAAGCCGGTGAAGTGGACCGAGACCCGCAGCGAGTCGCTCATGGCCGCCCACCACGGCCGCGGCCAGGTCCAGTTCGTCGACATCGCCAGCGACCGCGAGGGCAACCTCAAGGGCCTGCGCGTGCGGCTGCTCGCCGACATGGGCGCCTACCTGCGGCTCATCACCCCGGGCGTGCCGGTCCTCGGGGCGTTCATGTTCAACGGCATCTACAAGTTCCCGGCCTACCGCTTCGAGTGCGACGGCGTCTTCACCAACAAGGTGCCCACCGACGCCTACCGCGGCGCCGGCCGGCCGGAGGCCACCTTCGCGATCGAGCGGATCATGGACGAGCTCGCCGTCGAGCTCGGCATGGACCCGCTCGAGCTGCGCCGGAAGAACTGGATCAACGCCGAGGAGTTCCCGTTCACCACCGTCGCCGGCATGGAGTACGACTCCGGCGACTACGACGCGGCCACCCGGAAGGCGCTCGAGCTCATCGGCTACGACGAGCTGCGCGCCGAGCAGCAGCGCCGGCGGGAGTCGAACGACCCGGTGCAGCTGGGCATCGGCTTCTCTACCTTCACCGAGATGTGCGGCCTGGCGCCCTCCCGGGTGCTCGGCTCGCTGTCCTACGGCGCGGGTGGCTGGGAGTCGGCGTCGATCCGGATGCTGCCCACCGGCAAGGTGGAGGTGGTCACCGGCTCCACGCCGCACGGCCAGGGCCACGAGACGGCGTGGAGCCAGCTGGTCGCCGACCAGCTCGGCGTGCCGTTCGAGGACGTCGAGGTGCTGCACGGCGACACCGCGGTCGCGCCCAAGGGCATGGACACCTACGGCTCGCGCTCGCTGGTGGTGGGTGGCACCGCCGTGGTGAAGGCCGCGGAGAAGGTGGTCGCCAAGGCCCGCAAGGTGGCCGCGCACCTGCTGGAGGCCAGCGAGGACGACCTCGAGTTCGCCGACGGGAAGTTCTCCGTGCGCGGCACCCCGGGCGCCTCGCTGGGCATCCAGGAGGTCGCGCTCGCCGTGTTCGCGGCGCACAACTACCCGGAGGACGTCGAGCCCTCGATCGACGCGGAGGCCACCTTCGACCCGGTGAACTTCTCGTTCCCCCACGGCACGCACGTCTGCGCCATGGAGGTCGACACCGACACCGGGATGGTCAAGATCCGCAAGTACGCCTGCGTGGACGACGTCGGCACCGTCGTCAACCCGCTGATCGTGGAGGGGCAGGTCCACGGCGGCCTGGCCCAGGGGATCGCGCAGGCCCTGTACGAGGAGGCGGTGTACGACGCCGACGGCAACCTGACCACCGGCTCGTTCGTCGACTACCTGGTGCCCTCGGCCGCCGACCTGCCGCACTTCGACACGGCCAACACCGTGCACGCCGCACCGGGCAACCCGATCGGCGCGAAGGGCGTGGGCGAGGCCGGCTGCATCGCCAGCACCCCGGCGGTGGTCAACGCCGCGCTGGACGCCGTCCGGCACCTGGGCGTGTCCGACATCCTCATGCCGCTCACGCCGGAACGGGTGTGGCGGGCCGTCCACGAGGGCGGGGACGGCGGGGCGCGCGCCACCGCGGGCACCAACGCCTACGGCGGGGCGCAGACCGAGTCCACCGCCGGTGTGTCCACCCCTCAGTCGTCGCTCGGAGGTGACCGGTGATCCCCGCTCCGTTCCAGTACGCCCGGCCGACCACGGTCGACGAGGCGCTGCAGGCGATCGCCGACGGCGGCGAGGACGTCAAGATCCTCGCCGGCGGGCAGTCGCTCATCCCGGTCATGCGGCTGCGCCTGGCCGCGCCCGAGACGGTCGTGGACCTGTCGAGGGTGACCGAGCTGCGCGGCGTCCGGGAGGACGGCGACGCGCTCGTCATTGGCGCGATGACCACGCACGCCGACGTCGTCCGGGACCCGCTGATCGCGCAGTACGCGCCGCTCATCGCCGAGGCGACCGAGACGGTGGCCGACCGGCAGGTGCGCCACCGGGGGACCTTCGGCGGCGCGCTGGCGCACGCCGACCCGGCCGGTGACCTGCCGGCGGTGGCGCTCGCGCTCGACGCCGAGTTCGTCATCGCCGGGCCCGGCGGACGCCGGACGGTGCCGGCCGCGGAGTTCTTCGTCGACTACCTCACCACCGCACTGGAGGAGGGGGAGCTGCTCGTCGAGATCCGGGTGCCGAAGCTGACCGGCCAGTGGGGCATGCGCTACGAGAAGTTCAACCGCGTGGCGCAGGCCTGGTCGATCGTGGCGGTGGCCGCCGCGGTGCGCCGGGAGGACGGGCACATCGCCGAGGCGCGGATCGGGCTGACCAACATGGGCCCGACCCCGCTGCGGGCACGGGCGACCGAGCAGGCGCTGGCCGGGGCGGACGCCACCCCGGAGGCCGTCGCCGAGGCCGCCCGCCGGGCCGCCGAGGGGACCAGCCCCAGCAGCGACCTCAACGCCCAGGCGGACTACCGCGAGCACCTGGTGCAGGTGCTGACCCGGAGGGCCGTGTCGGCGGCCGCCGGGCTGTAGCGTTCGCCACAACGCCGCAACCGTGTTCCACCGGCTCGGCCGGCTCCCGCAGCGGGGGCCGGCCGAGCCGACCACCGTCAGGAGGGCGCACCCGTGCAGCTGGAGAACTCGTTCACCGTCCCGGTCCCCATCGACGAGGCCTGGCGGGTCCTGCTGGACATCGAGCGCATCGCCCCGTGCATGCCCGGCGCGGCGCTGGACTCGGTCACGGGTGACGACTTCACCGGCCGGGTCAAGGTCAAGCTCGGCCCGATCAACCTCACCTACCAGGGCAAGGCGTCGTTCGTCGAGAAGGACGAGGCGGCCCACCGCGCGGTCATCGACGCGCGCGGCAAGGACCAGCGGGGCAACGGCACGGCGGCCGCGGTCGTCACCGCCACGCTGGCCGCGGAGGGGGCGACCACCCGCGTCGACGTCCTCACCGACCTGAACATCACCGGCCGCCCGGCGCAGTTCGGCCGCGGCGTGATGACCGACGTCGGCAACAAGCTGCTCGGGCAGTTCGCCGACAAGCTCGCCGCCCAGCTGGCCGCCGGCGACGAGGGGGCCGTCGACCAGGCCGCCGCGGCGCAGCAGCAGGAGCCCACCGTCGCCTCCAGCACGGCGCAGACGGTGGCGGGGGTCGCCGAGGAGGTCGCGGCCTCCGTCGAGCAGACGCCGGGTGACAACGCGGCCGCCGAGACGGTGCGCAAGGCCGGCGCCGCGGCGAAGAAGACGGCGGCCGCGGCGACCGACGCGGCCGGCGGCGGCACGAGTGCCCCGGCAGCCGCCGACACCGCTCCGGCCGCGACCGACACCGCTCCGGCCGCGACCGACGCCGCTCCGGCGGCGACCGACACGGCTCCGGCCGCCGGTACCCCGGTGGCGGCCGACACCCCGCCGCCGGACGCGACGCTGGCCGACCGCATGCCGGGGGCCTCCGACGTCCCGGCCCGCCCCAGCACTCCGCCGTCCGGCCCCACCGCACCGCCGGCGCGCCCGGCCACCGGCGGCCCGGCGAAGAGCTCGCCGGCCACGATGAAGCCGCCGGTCGCCGAGCCCGAGCCGATCGACCTGCTCGAGGTGGCCGGCAGCGCGGCCCTCACCCGCTACGCCAAGCCGCTGGCCGGTCTCGCGGCGCTGCTGTTCCTGATCAGCCTGGTGGTCCGCCGCCGCCGCTGAGCGTCCGGGCGGAGTCGCCCGGTGAGCCGCGAGCTCACCGGGCGACCCCGCTACCGGGGGTGGACCTCGTCGAGCCAGGCGAGCGCGGCCGCGGCCACGACGTCCGGGTTCGCCTTGAGCGAGTGGTCGCCGGGCACCGCGTAGACCGAGGCGGTGCGCCGGCCCTGCAGCGCCGCCGCGACCTCGGCCGGCGCCCCGAACGCGTCGGTCTCGCCCTGCACCACGACCAGGGGCACCTCGACCCCGGTCACCTCCTCGGCGCGGCTGCGCTCGGGGCGGCCGGGCGGGTGCAGCGGGAACGCCAGCGCCAGGACGCCGTCGGCCCCGAGCGCCGCCGCGGTCCGGCAGGCCACGCGGGCGCCGGCGCTGCGGCCGCCGAACACCAGCGGGCCGGCGATCCGGCCGGCTCCGCGGAGCGCGTCGAGAACCGCTGTCCACCCCTCGTCCAGGCGGGCCGGGGCCGGGGCGATCCGCTTGCCGGCCACCCGCCAGGGCTGCTCGACCCGCAGGACGCGCCAGCCGGCGTCCACGGCGTCCCGGGTGACGGCGACCAGGTCGGCCGACCCCACGCCCCCGCCGGCGCCGTGGCCGAGGACCAGCGTGCCGTGCACCGGGCGGGAGGGCCCGCCGTCCGGCTCGTCGGCGTGCACCCGGGCCGGGCCGTGCGGCGTGGCGACCTCGAGCGTCACGGCGTGGGCAGCGCGAGCAGCGCGTCCACGGCGCCGCCCAGGTCGGCGGCGACCAGGGCGGCCGGGTCGTACACCGCCGGGTAGCTGCGCTCGGCACGCGGGAACCAGACGCCGGTCAGGCCGGCCCGGACGGCGCCGTGCACGTCCCAGCCGTGCGCGGCGACCAGCGCCATCCGCGCCGGCTCGACATCGCACACGCCCGCCGCCCAGAGGTACACCGCGCGGTCGGGCTTCCAGGCCCGGACGACCTCGCTGGACAGCGTCCGCTCGACCAGCGGGCCGATCCCGCCGCGCTCGAGGCCGGCCTCGGCGACGCCGGGGGAGCCGTGCGACAGCGTGACGACCCGCATGCCGGCCTCGACCAGGCGGCGCAGGGCGGGCTCGACGTCGGGGTGCGGGCCGAGCTCGAGGAAGGTGTCGGCGAGCCGGCCGCGGTCGGCCGGCGCCAGGTCGGTGAGCTGGGCCAGCGCGGCGTCGAAGGCGTCGCGGAAGCGGCACCAGGTGCCCGCGGTGGCCGCCGCGAAGCCGGTGAGCAGGGTGCGGGCGAAGACCGTCGCCAGCAGGTCGCCGGGCAGGCCGTGCTCGACCAGCCCGGCGCGCAGGGGTGCGAGGTCGAGGAGGGTCTCGTTGACGTCGAGCGCGACGACCTCGGGGCGGACCGGCGTCATGCCTGGTCGCGCCGGTCGGCGGGCAGGTCCGCGCCCGCGTCCGCCGGACGGCGGAACCGGCCGCTGGCCTTCTTCCAGACGAACCAGGCCACCGCGAGGACGACGACGGCGACGACCACGTAGTCCAGGTAGTGCAGGTTCGCCTCGATGAAGTCGCGGGCCAGCCAGCCGAGGGTCACCAGCAGCGTGTTCCAGATCAGGCTGCCGCCCGCGGTGTAGAGCAGGAACTGCCCGATCGGCATGCGGACGACGCCGGCCGGCACCGAGATGAAGCTGCGCACGATCGGCACCATCCGGCCGAAGAACACCGCGGCGCGGCCGTGCCTCTCGAACCACTCGAAGGTCTTGTCGACGTCCTCGGTCTCGACCAGCGGCAGCCGGTCGAGGAAGGCGTGCGAGCGGCGCGGGCCCAGCGCCCGGCCGACGTAGTAGAAGAAGACCGCGCCGAGGACCGAGCCGATCGTGGCGCAGAGGACGACGAGGAAGAAGTCCAGCGGGGTGTCGATGAGCACCCCGGCCGCGCCGAGCACCGCCTCGCTCGGGATGGGCGGGATGACGGTCTCGAGCAGGATGCTGAACCCCACCCCGAGCGGGCCGAGCGTGTCGACCAGGTCCAGGAGCCAGGCGGTGATCCCACCCTCGTCGGAGGCGGCGGCGGCGAGGAAGGACATGGCCCCACGGTAGAGGCGGCCCCTGGGCGGTGCCCGGACGTGCCGGGGTCGGGCGGGACCGGTGGGGCTAGCGTGCCGCCATGCGCCAGCGATTCACCGCCCGTGCGGTCGTGGTGGGGGACCGGTCCGGCACGGTCGTCGCCGACGGGGTGGTCGACGTCGACGACGGGCTGATCACCTGGGTGGGGCCCGCCGCGGACGCGCCGCCCGCGGACGACGCCGAGCGGGTCGCCGTCCCGGGGCTCCTCCTGCCGGGGCTGGTCAACGCCCACTCGCACGCGCCGATGGTGCTGTTCCGGGGGCAGGGCGAGGGGCTGCCGCTGGAGCGGTGGCTGCAGGAGGTCATGTGGCCGCGGGAGGCCCGGCTGACCGGCGACGACGTCGAGGTGGCGATGACCGCCGCGTCGGCCGAGATGCTCCGGGCCGGCGTGACCACCAGCGTGGAGATGTACTTCTCGCCGGACCGGATCGCCGCCGCGGTCGGCCGCACCGGCGCGCGGGCGGTGATCGCGGCGCCGCTGGTGCCGCTGCCGGGCATGCCGCCGCTGGAGGAGCAGCTGGCCGCCGCCGTCGACCTGGCGGTGGGCGCGCCGGACGACGGCGTGGTCGAGTACGGCCTCGGCCCGCACGCGGCCTACACCGTGCCCCTGCCGCTGCTGCGCCGGGCGGCCGAGGCCGCGCGCGAGCACGGGATGCTGCTGCACACCCACGTCGCCGAGACCGCCACCGAGGGCGCGGGGCTCCTGGCCGAGCACGGGCTGTCGGTGCCTGCGCTGCTGGCCGCCCACGACGTCCTCGGCGGCCGGGTCCTGGCAGCCCACTGCGTGCACATGGACGACGGCGACCTGGAGCTGTGGCAGGAGTACGACGTCGCCGTCGCCCACTGCCCGGCCAGCAACGCCAAGCTGGCCAGCGGCGTCGCCCGGCTGCGCGACATGCTCGACCGCGGCGTCCGGGTGGGGCTGGGCACCGACGGGCCGGCGTCCAACGACGGGCTGGACCTGCTCGCCGACGCCCGGCTGGCCGCGGCGCTGGCGCGGTTGCGGGAGGCCTCGGCGACCGCGCTGACCGCCGCCGAGGCGCTGTGGCTGGCCACCGGGGCCTCCGCCGACGCGATCGGCCGGCCCGACCTGGGCCGGCTGGCGGCCGGGCGGCGGGCCGACCTCGTGCACGTCGACACCCGCGACCTGGGCTTCGAGCCGGTCGGGGAGACCGCCGACCTGGTCACCCACCTGGTGTGGTCGGGCGCCTCCCGGCTGGTGCGGGACGTGTGGGTCGGCGGCCGGCAGGTGGTGGCCGGCGGGGTCTGCACCACGGTGGACGCCGAGGAGCTGCGGGCCGACGTCGCCGCCCGCGCCGCCCGCCTCGCCGGCGCCTGAGCGGAGTGCGGGAGCGCAGGAGACCTGCACCCCGGCACTCCGCTACGGGCGGAGGCTGATCGTCTCTCCGCGGGTCACGGGGCGGAGCTCGCCGGGCAGCCGGCGCTGCGCCACCTCGCGCACGAAGTCGCCGAGGGGCGAGGCGAAGCGGTCGTAGTCGTCGAAGTGCACCGGCACGGTCACCGGCGGCGCGAGGAGCTCGACGAGGTCGGCGCCCTGTCGGCCGTCCATGGTGACGGTGAAGCCCAGCGCCCTCGTGCCGCCCAGGTGCGGGATGAGCACGTCGAGCGGCCCGCACCGCTGCAGCACCTCGGCCAGGTACGGGCGGTAGAGGGTGTCGCCGCTGATGTAGCCGCGCCAGCTGACCTCCCCGCCGCGGAGGAGCTCCAGCACGCTGCCCATCACCGGCGGGAGCACCTTCGCCAGCACGCCGGGGCCGTGCTCGCCGGGCACGGAGGTGATCCGCAGCGTCTCGGCGCCGCGGGTGACCTCGTGCCGCTGCCACGGCGTCAGGTCGAGCGTCTGCCGGAAGCCACGCCGCTCCAGCGCCTGCGCGGCCTCCTGGGTCGTGACCACGCGTGTGCCCTTGTCCAGCGTGCGGGTGGCGATCCGGTCCCAGTGGTCGGCGTGCAGGTGGGAGAGCAGGACCGCGTCGAGCGTCGGCAGCTGCGTGGGCTCCAGCGCCGGGTCGGTGAGCCGCTTGGTCCACAGCCCCTTCCCGAGGTAGGCGCGCTGGCCGCGGCGCAGGAAGTTGGGGTCGGTGAGCAGCGTGAAGCCGCCGATCCGCAGCAGCGTGGTGGCGTTGCCGCCGAAGGTGAGGGTGACGTCGTCGGCGGGGACGGGCGGGACGGCGGTCATGGGTCGCCACTACCCCCGGGGAATGCGCCGGACGCGCCACGACTTGCCGCTGGCCGGACACCCGGCCGTCGTCGACGGACGCGGGCCGCTATCGGCAGTCTGTGCGGGACCGTGGCGCGCCGGACGGTGCGGCGCGCGGAGGTGGGAGGAGCGGGCGTGGAGCTGACCGCGGAGCTGGTGGGGCTGGTGATCGCCGTCGGCGTCATCGCCGGCCTGTGCGACCGCTACGGGTGGCCGACACCGCTGGTCCTGGTCGTGGCCGGCGCGGCCGCCTCCTTCGTGCCCGGCGTCCCGGACTTCCAGCTCGAGGCGGAGGTGGTCCTCTACGGGCTGCTCCCGCCGCTGCTGTACGCGACCACCGCGCGCACCTCGCTGTTCGACTTCAAGCACAACAAGCTGAGCATCGTCCTGATGTCGGTGGTGCTCGTCGCCTTCACCACCGTGGTCGTCGGCTGGGTCACCTGGCTGCTGCTGCCCGGCGTCGCCCTCGCCGCGGCGCTGGCCCTGGGCGCGGTGGTGGCGCCGCCGGACGCCGTCGCCGCCTCCGCCATCGGTCGGCGGCTGGGCCTCCCGAGGCGCGTGGCGACCCTGCTGGAGCACGAGAGCCTGGTGAACGACGCGGCGGCGCTCATCGCGCTGACCGTCGCCGTCTCCGCGCTGACCTCGGCCCCCTCCGCGCCCGAGGTCGCCGGCGAGTTCGTCTGGGCCGTCGTCGGGGCGGTCCTCATCGGCGGGGCGGTCGCCGCCGTGCTCGCCGTCCTCCGGGCGCGGCTGCGCGACCCGGTGCTCGACACGATGGTCTCCTTCGTCGCGCCGTACCTGGCCTTCCTGCCCGCCGAGGAGGTGCACGCCTCCGGCGTGCTGGCCACGGTCGTCACCGGGCTCACGCTGGCGCAGCTGTCGCCCCGGGTGCAGACGGCGTCCGCGCGGGTCACCGAGGCGATCACCTGGCGCACCGTCGCCTTCGTGCTGGAGAACGCGGTGTTCCTGGTGATCGGCATGCAGCTGCCGGGGCTGCTCGCCGGGATCGAGGAGGGCGGGGTCAGCGGGGGCCGGGTGGCCCTGGTGTGCGGCGGTGTCCTGGTCGCCACGATCGCGGCCCGCTTCGTCTTCGTGTTCGGGACGGCGGCACTGCTGCGCGCCGGCACCGCCGGGATGCGCCGCCAGGTGTGGAGCACGCCGGTGGCCGGGCTGGTCTCCTGGGCCGGGATGCGCGGCGTGGTCACCCTGGCCGCGGCCCAGCTGATCCCCGAGGACCTGCCCGAGCGCGACGTGCTGCTGCTCGCGGCCTTCACGGTCGTCGTCGGCACCCTGCTGGTGCAGGGCTCGACGCTGCCGTGGCTGGTCCGCCGGGTGGGCCTGCCGCCGCCCGACCCGGCCGAGGACGCGCTGCAGGCCGCCGAGCTCGGGGACGCCGCCAGCGCCGCCGGGCTGCGCCGGCTCGACGAGCTCGTCACCGGGGACGAGCCGGAGGGCGTCGTCGAGCGGCTGCGCGACCGGTCGGAGGCGCGGTCGCACGCGGCGTGGGAGCGGCTGGGGCGGCCGCTCACCGACCAGGACACCCCGTCGGCCACCTACCACCGCCTGCGGATGGAGATGCTGGCCGCCGAGCGCGAGGTCGTCGTGCGGGCGCGGGACAAGGGCCGGGCCCCGGTCGAGGTGCTGTCGGCGGCGCTGGCCGCGATCGACGTCGAGGAGTCGCTGCTGGACCGGCACGAGGAGCTCGAGGAGCTCGAGCGGGACCGGGCGCTGGCCCCGCGCCCGGCCGACACCCGCTGCGAGCACCTCCTGGCCGCCCCGCCGGGGGAGTCGCGCCCGGCCACCGCCTGCCAGGACTGCCTGGTCGAGGGCACCACGTGGGTGCACCTGCGCACCTGCATGAGCTGCGGGCACGTGGGCTGCTGCGACTCCTCGCCGCGGCGGCACTCGCGGGCGCACTTCGCCGCGGAGGGGCACCCGGTCGTCGTCAGCGCCGAGCCGGGCGAGGCGTGGCGCTGGTGCTGGGTGGACAGCGAGCTCGGCTGACGGAGGACCTCCCTGCCCTCCACCGCTCGCAGGCCCGCGGCGGGCCCCTGCAGGGAGGCCGGACGGGTCTCGCGGCGCGGCCCGGCTGGTAGACAGGGGCCGTGGCCGGACAACGCGACGTCGACGCGTCCTTCCTCGCCCTCCCGCTCTCCGCGCTCACCGAGGCCGCGCTGACCCGCGCCGTCGACCTCGGGTGCGAGCACGCCGACATCCGGGTGGAGCGCATCCGCACCCAGTCGATCAGCCTGCGCGACGCGCGGCTGGAGAGCCTGACCGACGGCGAGGACCTCGGCCTGGCCGTCCGCGTCGTGCACGAGGGCACGTGGGGCTTCGCCGCCGGCGTCGTCCTCACCGCCGCGGAGGCGGTCCGGCTGGCCGAGGAGGCGGTCGCCGTGGCGCGGGTCTCCGCCGCGCTGAGCACCGACCGCGTGGAGCTCGCCCCCGAGCCGGTGTACCCCGACGCGGTTTGGGTCTCCGAGCACGAGGTCGACCCGTTCGCGGTCCCCGACGCCGAGAAGACGGCGCTGCTCACCGAGCTCTCCGAGCGGCTGATGGCCGCCGACGGGGTGGAGCACGTGCAGTCGGGGTGCACCGCGGTCAAGGAGCAGAAGTACTACGCCGACACCGCCGGCACCCGCACCCGCCAGCAGCGGGTGCGCATCCACCCCGCGTTCACCGCGCTGACCGTCGACCGGACCACCGGCGCCTTCGAGAGCATGCGCACGCTCGCCCCGCCGGTGGGCCGCGGCTGGGAGTACCTCACCGGCAGCGGCTGGGACTGGGACCGCGAGCTCGCCGAGATCCCCGAGCTGCTGCGCGAGAAGACCAAGGCGCCCAGCGTCGAGGCCGGCCGCTACGACCTGGTCGTCGACCCGTCGAACCTCTGGCTGACCATCCACGAGTCGATCGGCCACGCCACCGAGCTCGACCGGGCGCTGGGCTACGAGGCCGCCTACGCCGGCACCTCGTTCGCCACCGTCGACAAGCTGGGCACCCTGCAGTACGGGGCGCCGCTGATGCACGTCACCGGTGACCGCACCGCCGTCCACGGGCTGGCGTCGGTCGGGTGGGACGACGAGGGCGTGCAGTCCCAGCAGTGGGACATCGTCCGCGACGGCGTCCTCGTCGGCTACCAGGTCGACCGCAACATGGCGCGGCTGCGCGGCATGGAGCGCTCCAACGGGTGCGCCTTCGCCGACTCCCCGCGGCACGTGCCGGTGCAGCGGATGGCCAACGTGTCGCTGCAGCCGGCCGCCGGCGGCCCCTCCACCGAGGAGTTGATCGCCGGCGTCGACCGCGGCATCTACGTGGTCGGCGACAAGAGCTGGTCGATCGACATGCAGCGGTACAACTTCCAGTTCACCGGCCAGCGGTTCTACCGGATCGAGGGCGGGCGGCTGGCCGGGCAGCTGCGCGACGTGGCCTACCAGGCGACGACGACCGACTTCTGGGGCTCGATGCGGGCGGTCGGCGGCGAGCAGACCTACGTCCTCGGCGGCGCGCTCAACTGCGGCAAGGCCCAGCCCGGGCAGGTGGCGCCCGTGTCGCACGGCTGCCCGTCGGCGCTGTTCGAGGGCGTCTCCATCCTCAACACGGTGCAGGAGGGCGGGCGATGAGCCAGTACCGGGCGCAGGAGCTGGTCGAGAAGGCGCTGGCCGCCTCGACCGCCGACGGGCAGGTCGCCTTCGTCGTCGACAGCTCGGAGGCCAACCTCCGCTGGGCGAGCAACAGCCTCACCACCAACGGCGCCATGCGCTCGCGGCAGGTCGTGGTGATCTCGTTCGTCGACGGCGGCGCGGGGATGGCCGCGGGCACGGTGGCCCGCTCGGGCACCCCCGACATCGCCGAGCTGGTGGCCGCCAGCGAGCAGGCCGCGCGGGACGCCGGCCCCGCCGAGGACGCCGTCCCGCTGGTGTCGGACCCGCCGCCGGGTGCCGGTGACTGGGACGCCGACCCGGCCGAGACCTCGATCAGCGTCTTCGAGGAGTTCGCGCCGGCCCTCGGCGTCGCGTTCGGCGACGCGCGCGACCGCGGCGACCTGCTGTTCGGCTACGCCGAGCACGCGATGTCCACCACCTACCTCGGCACCTCGACCGGGCTGCGGCTGCGCCACGACCAGCCCACCGGCCGGGTCGAGCTCAACGGCAAGAGCAGCGACTTCGGCCGCTCGGTGTGGGCCGGGGTCGGCACCCGCGACTTCCTCGACGTCTCGGTCGCGGGCCTCGCCGCCGAGGTCGAGCGCAAGCTCGCCTGGTCGCAGCGCCGGGTGGAGCTGCCCGCCGGCCGGTACGAGACGTTGCTGCCGCCCTCGGCGGTCAGCGACCTGATGATCTACGCCTACTGGACGATGGAGGCCCGCGACGCCGACGAGGGCCGCAACGTCTACGCCAGGCCCGGCGGCGGCAGCCGGATCGGGGAGCGGCTGGCGAACCTGCCGCTGACCCTGCGCAGCGACCCGCACGCCCCGGGTCTGGAGACGGCCCCCTTCCAGGTGGTCGGGGCCTCCTCGGCCGCCGCCTCGGTGTTCGACAACGGCATGGCCGTGCCCGCGGTCGACTGGATCAGGGACGGCGTCCTCACCAACCTCGTCCGCCCGCGCGCCTGGGCGCTGAAGACCACCGCGCCGGCCACGGCCGCGGTCGACAACCTGGTCCTCGAGGACCCGAACGCCACGGTGGGCCTGGAGGAGATGGTCGAGTCCACCGAGCGCGGGCTGCTGCTCACCACGCTCTGGTACATCCGCGAGGTCGACCCGCAGACGCTGCTGCTCACCGGGCTGACCCGGGACGGCGTGTTCCTCGTCGAGGGCGGCGAGGTGACCGGCGCGGTCAACAACTTCCGGTGGAACGAGTCGCCCGTCGACCTGCTCGGCCGGATCTCCCAGGCCTCCCGCACCGAGCGCACGCTGCCCCGCGAGTGGAACGACTGGTTCACCCGGGCGGCCATGCCGGCCGTGCGGGTGCCGGACTTCAACATGAGCTCGGTCTCGCCGGCCAGCTGAGGGGCCCCGGGACCGCTGGGACGCGTGTGACCCGTGCGACCGAGGTGGGGAGAACCACTTCAGTTAGCCCGCAGGGGTGCCGTCTAAACACGGCATCGGGGATATTTTTCTCCGGCACGAGCACGCGGGCCCCGGCGGGGCCGTCGAGGGGAGCCTTCCCGATGCACAGGACGCAGAAGCCGTCGGTCTTCCAGGTCGGTCAGGTGTGGGACGACGGCCGCACCGTCGTCGTCTCGGGCTGGGGCCTGGGGCTGTGCGCCTCGGCCTGCACCTGCCACCGCCACCCCTCCGCGGGTCACCTCGCCATCGACGAGGACCAGGCGGCCGGCCGCCTCGGCCTGGTCAGCTACCGCGAGGGCGGCTGCGACTGCTGCGAGGCGTGGACGGCCGACGAGCTCTCCGCCGTCCTGCGCGACTTCGAGTCGGTCTCGGCCCTCGACGCCCAGGAGCCCCTGGCCGGTTGAGGCCCCCGGCCCGGGTTCCCGGGCCGGTCCGCGGGTAGGTGACGCCCATGCTGGGACGTGCTGCCCTCCGCGGGGCCCTGGCCGGGCTGGCCGGCACCGCGGCCATGACGCTGGCCGAGAAGGTGGAGCAGCAGGTCACCGGCCGGCCGGACAGCTACGTGCCGGGCCGGACGCTGACCGCGCTCGCCACGAACCGGCGGCTGCCCGAGCGGGCCCGCCCGCCGGTGCGCAACCACCTCATGCACTGGGGCACCGGGGCGACGGTCGGTGCGCTGCGCGGCGTCTGGGCGGCCGTCGGGCTGCGCGGGTGGCGGGCGTCGGCCTGGCACACCTCCGTCCGGCTGGCCACCGACCAGACGCTGGAGAACGCCACCGGCGTCGGCTCCCCGCCGTGGACCTGGTCCCGCCAGGACCAGGTCGTCGACCTCGGCGGCAAGGCCGTCTACTCGTTCGTCACCGGTGCGGTCGCCGACCTGCTGGTGCCCCTCGCCGCCGACCGCGGCCCCGACGGCACCGCCCGTGGACCCCGCGGGGACCTCTGGCGCTGAGCGAGGCCCTCCCTCACCCGACCGATCGCAGGCCCGCGGTGGGCCCCGCAGAGCGGCCGGGGTCGCCGTGACGGACGGTTCCCACCTCCGTGGCCCCTGCGGCCGGCGGGTCCTGCCGCGACGGGTGTGACGGACGGGGTGGGAGTGACCGCTCCCGGCCCCGCGTGGCCTGCTCACGTATCGACACGTCGTCCTTACCGTGCGTACAGACGCGCAGGACACCGCCCCTTCCCCGGGCGGGGCGCGGAGCACACGAGGAGCTGACGATGCAGGCCAACCGGACGACGAGCCGCCGCTGGGCCGGTGCCGTGCTCGCGGCCGCCGCAGCCGTCGCCGTGGTGCTGGGCCCCAGCACCGCCACCGCCGCGCCGAGCACCGCCGACGAGGCGGCCGAGCTGGTGGCGCAGGCGGGCCAGGAGCTCACGCAGCTCGACGAGCAGGTCCACCAGGCGGTGCTCACCGTCGCGCAGCTGCAGCAGGCCGCCACCGACGCGCGTGCCGCCGCCGAGGTCGCGGACGCGGAGGTGGCCCGGTACGAGCCGCAGCTGGTGGCCATCGCGCAGACCGGCTACACCAGCGGCCCGACCTCCGGGGTCGCCGCCTTCCTCACCAGCGAGTCCGCCGAGGACTTCGTGCAGCAGATGACGACGCTGGACATGATCGCCGCGCACACCGACAGCGTGCTGGTCGAGGTCTCGCGGGCCCGCGAGGAGGCCCTGGCCGCCCAGGCGCAGGCCGAGGCCGCCGCCGCCGAGGCCGAGGCGGCGCTGGCCACCCTCCAGCAGCAGCAGGCCGAGGTGCAGGCGCGGGTGGACGAGTACGAGGCCGACTTCGCCCGCCTCTCGGCCGCCGAGCAGGCCGCCGTCACCACGTCGCTGGGCGGCCCCGTGCTCGACGTGCCGACGAACCTCGCGCCGCCGCCCTCCGCCGCCGCCGGCGCGGTCGTCGAGGCCGCGCTCGCGCAGGTCGGCGACCCCTACGTGTGGGGTGCCTCCGGGCCGAACGGCTTCGACTGCTCGGGCCTGACCCAGTTCGCCTACGCCGCCGCCGGCGTCTCGCTGCCGCACTCCAGCCGCGCGCAGGCCGGCATGGGCGTCGCCGTCTCCCGCGCGGAGCTGCAGCCGGGCGACATCGTGTACTTCTACTCGCCGGTCAGCCACGTCGGCATCTACATCGGGAACGGCCAGATGGTGCACGCGCGGACGTACGGCCAGCCCGTCGCCGTCACCTCGGTCGACATGCGCGGCTACGCCGGGGCGCGCCGCATCCTCTGACCCGAGGCCCGGGCCGGTGGGAGCTGGCGGCCGCGATCATGGGCGTGTGGCCGCTCGCTGCGGCGTGTCCGCGCGTGTCGGCGGCAAGACGCCCATGATCGCGGCTGGGGACGCCCGCCGCGGCCGGGATGCCCGCGCTCGGAGCAGGACTCAGCCGCCGGTCAGCGACTGCACGGCCGCGGCCACCCGCTTGGCCCGGGTCTGCGGCGTCGCGGCCGTGTGCACCCGCCACAGCAGCGAGTACCGGCTCTGGGCGTCGAGGGCGACGAAGGCCGCCCGTGCGCCGGGGACGGCGTCCAGCGCCGCGGCCAGGTCGTCGGGGACCGTCATGTCGGCGCTGCCGGGGTAGGCGCGGTCCCACCGGCCGTCGGCCTGCGCCGCCTCGACCGCGGCGAGCCCCGCCGGGCGCATCCGGCCGGCCTCGAGCAGCCGGCCGACGGCGTCGACGTTCTTCTGCGACCACACGCTGCGCGCCCGCCGCGGCGTGATCCGCTGCAGGTAGGTGGCCTCGTCGAGCCGGTTGGACCGCCCGTCGATCCAGCCGAAGCACAGGCAGCTCTCCACCAGCTCGGCGTAGGTGACCGACCGGATGCCCGAGCCCTTCTTGGCCAGCCGCACGTACACGCCCGGCGCGGTGTCGCCCTCCGCCTCCAGCCAGGCCTCCAGCGCGGCCTGGTCGGGGAAGGCCAGGACCGGCAGGTCGGTCGGCAGGGTCACCCGAGCTCCCGGCGCAGGGCTCGGGCGGCCAGCGCCAGAGAGCGCATCTTCCCGGCGGCCGACTCCCGCGGCAGGTACTTCAGCCCGCAGTCGCTGGTGAGCACCAGCCGCTCGACGTCCACCTCGTCCAGCGCCCGGCGTACGCGGTCGGCGACCACCTCCGGCGTCTCCACCTCGGGCGTGGAGAGGTCGAGGACGCCGAGCGCGATGCCCTTGCCGCGCAGCGGCCGCAGCTGCGCGGGGTCCAGGTGCGACTGCGCCGTCTCCACCGAGACGGTGTCGACGGGGGTGTCGGCCAGCTCGGGGAGGAACGAGTAGCCCTCGGGCCGCTCGGACACCATCGCGGCGTAGCCGAAGCACAGGTGCAGGTGCACCGGACCGGGCGCGCCCTCCACCGCGCGGGTGACCGCCTCGGCGCCGTACCGGCGGGCGACCTCCGGCCGGGCCTGCAGCCAGGGCTCGTCGATCTGGACGACGTCGGCCCCGGCGGCGAACAGGTCGGCGATCTCCTGCCGGACGACGTCGGCGTAGGCCAGGGCCAGCACCCGGTCGTCGCCGTAGTGCTGGTCCTCCGACTGCTGCGCCATGGTGAACGGCCCCGGCACGGTGATCTTCACCGTGCGGTCGGTGGCGGCCCGCAGGAAGCGGACGTCGTCGGCCTGGATCGGCCGCGGCCGGGTGACCGGCCCGACGACGCGGGGCACGGGGATCGGCTTGCCCGAGCGGTTGAGCACGGTGCCGGGGTGGTCGACGTCGACGCCACCCAGCGCGGTGGCGAAGTGGTTGGAGTAGGACTCCCGGCGGATCTCGCCGTCGGTGACGATGTCCAGCCCGGCGTCCTCCTGGGAGCGGATCGCCAGCAGCGTGGCGTCGTCCTGCGCCTCGGCGAGCTGGTCGGGGGCGACCCGCCAGATCTCGCGCGCCCGCACCCGCGGCGGGAACTGCCCGGCCAGCTTGTCGTGGTCGACCAGCCACCCGGGCTGGGGCAGGCTGCCGACGATCGAGGTGGGCAGGGCGGGTGGCATCGGCTCTCCCGGGCGGACGGCGGTGTCGGCGGCGAGTCTGCCCGACGGGTGCGACACCGGCACCGCTGTGCTGGGGTGGGCCGATGGCGGAGAACTACATCGGGGAACTGGAGTTCGGCGCACCGCGGATCGACCCGGAGGCGTTCGTGGCGCCGACCGCGGTCGTCGTGGGCGCGGTGACGCTCGGGCCGCAGGCCAGCGTCTGGTACGGCGCCGTCCTCCGGGCCGACGCCGAGGTCATCGAGATCGGCGCGGGCTCGAACGTGCAGGACGGCAGCACGCTGCACTCCGACCCCGGCTTCCCGCTGGTGGTCGGGTCGGGCGTGACGGTCGGGCACCGGGTGGTCCTGCACGGCGCGCGGGTCGACGACGACGTCCTGGTCGGGATGGGCAGCGTCGTCATGAACGGCGCGCACATCGGCTCGGGCTCCATCGTCGCCGCCGGCGCCGTCGTCACCCAGGGCAAGCAGTTCCCGCCGCGCTCGGTCATCGCGGGGGTGCCGGCGAAGGTGGTCCGCGAGGCGACGGACGACGACCTGCTGCACATCCGCGGCAACGCGCTGTCCTACAGCGAGCGGCTGCCCTCGGCCCGGAGGGTGCGCCCCGTCGTCCGCGGGAAGCTGCCGGCGGCCGGCCTCGTCCCCGGCGACGCCGCGGACTGACGGGGCCCCCGCCGCCCCCGCCCCTGCAGCGGGGCCGTCAGGCGCCGGCGAGGGCGGCGATCGCGGCGCGGACGTCGTCGACGGTCAGCGCCATCGTGGCGTCCCCGACGGAGAGCTCGACCCGGAGCACCGCCGGGTCGCCGGTCGGCAGGGTCTGCTGCCAGGTCCACAGGCCCTCCTCCGCCAGCCGCACGGCCGCGGCCTCGTAGGCCTCGCGCGTCGTCTCGAGCAGCAGGTGCAGCATCGGCGTCTGCGGCGGGTCCGGGACGACGCGGACGCCGGCCAGGTCGCGCACCGCGGCCGCGACCTCGCGGGCGCGCTGCAGGTAGGCCGGCATCAGCGGCAGGCGCCGGCGCAGGCAGGTCAGCGCCGACGCCGCCCCCGGCCACAGCCCGAACAGCGTGCCGCCCATCCGCCGCCGCCATTCCCGCACCTCGGCGACGACGTCCTCCGGCCCGGCCAGGCAGCAGCCGGGCAGGGCGCCGACGCCCTTGTAGAAGCTGACGTAGACGGTGTCGAACAGCCCGGCGACCTCGGCCGGCGGGCGGCCGTAGCCGGCGGCGGCCTCCCAGAGGCGGGCGCCGTCGAGGTGGGCGGCCGCGCCGCGTCCCCGCGCCCAGGCGACCTGCGCCTGCAGGTCCTCCCAGGCCACCAGCGGCCCGCCGATCTCCCGCTGCGGCAGCTCCACGACCAGGGCGGCCGGGGACTCCGCCACGCCGTCGAGGTCGGCGCGCGTGAGGAGCCGGTGCCGGTCGCCGGCCGGACGGCCGACGAGCCCCTGCACCCGCTCCAGCGCGCCCTGCTCGTGCACGAACAGGTGGCACTGCGGGTGGGCGACGACGGTGCGCCGGCCCCGCCGGTCGGCGTGCACCCGCAGCGCGGACTGCTGCGCCATCGTGCCGCTGGGCAGGTACACCGCAGCGGGCAGCCCGAGCAGTCCGGCGACCTCGGCCTCCAGCTCGGCGACCACCCCGCCGTCCCCGTAGCGGTCGACGGCCGTGTCGGGCGGGACGGTGGCCAGCAGGTCGGCGGCGCGGGAGGGCCCGTGCAGGTTCAGCGCCCGGTCGCAGCCGGCGCGCAGGGCGTCCCAGTCGGGGGAGTCGGTCACCTGCGCCAGTCTGGGGCGGCCGGGCGACCGGCGCCGGGCTACGTGCCAGGGGCCCCGGACGGCGTCGTAGCGTTCCCGGCGTCCGGAGCACGACGCGAGGAGCGAACAGTGGTCGACGAGGTGCCTGCGACGGTGCAGGGGATCTACGAGGAGGTCCTCCGGCGCAACCCGGGGGAGACCGAGTTCCACCAGGCGGTCCGGGAGGTGCTCGAGTCGCTGGCCGTGGTGCTCGACCGGCACAGCGAGTACAGCGAGATGAAGACCGTGCAGCGGATCTGCGAGCCCGAGCGGCAGATCATCTTCCGGGTGCCGTGGCAGGACGACAGCGGCGAGGTGCAGATCAACCGCGGCTTCCGGGTGGAGTTCAACTCCGCCCTCGGCCCCTACAAGGGCGGCCTGCGCTTCCACCCGTCGGTCAACCTGGGCATCGTCAAGTTCCTCGGCTTCGAGCAGATCTTCAAGAACGCGCTCACCGGCATGCCGATCGGCGGCGGCAAGGGCGGGTCCGACTTCGACCCCAAGGGCCGCTCCGACGCGGAGGTCATGCGGTTCTGCCAGTCGTTCATGACCGAGCTCTACCGGCACCTGGGCGAGTACACCGACGTGCCGGCCGGTGACATCGGCGTCGGCGCCCGCGAGATCGGCTACCTGTTCGGCCAGTACAAGCGGATCACCAACCGGTACGAGTCCGGCGTCCTCACCGGCAAGGGCCTGGGCTGGGGCGGGGCGCTGGTGCGCACCGAGGCCACCGGCTACGGCGCGGCCTTCTTCGCCGACGCCATGATGCGGGCCCGCGGGGAGTCCTTCGACGGGCGGCGGGTCGTGGTCAGCGGCTCGGGCAACGTCGCCGTCTACGGCATCGAGAAGGTCCACCAGCTCGGCGGCACCGTCGTCGCCTGCTCGGACTCCACCGGCTACGTGGTCGACGACAAGGGCATCGACCTCGAGGTGCTCAAGCAGGTCAAGGAGGTCGAGCGGGCGCGGATCGAGGCGTACGCCGACCGGGTCCCCTCGGCGTCCTTCGTGCCCGGCGGCAGCGTCTGGGACGTGCCCTGCGACGTGGCGGTGCCCAGCGCGACGCAGAACGAGCTCGGCGCCGACGCGGCGACGGCGCTGGCCCGCAACGGCTGCCGCTACGTCGTGGAGGGCGCCAACATGCCCACCACCCCGGACGCCGTCCGCGTGCTCAAGGAGGCCGGCGTGGCCTTCGCGCCCGGCAAGGCGGCCAACGCCGGCGGGGTGGCCACCTCGGCGCTGGAGATGCAGCAGAACGCCTCGCGCGACCGCTGGACCTTCGAGCACAGCGAGGCGCGGCTGGAGGAGATCATGCGGGCGATCCACGCCCGCTGCCACGCCACCGCCGAGGAGTACGGCGCCCCCGGGGACCTCGTGCTCGGGGCCAACGTCGCGGGCTTCCTGGAGGTCGCCGAGGCGGTGCACGCCCACGGCCTCATCTGAACGAGGACCCCGTCCTCCTCATCCCTCGCGAGCTCGGGACGAGCCTCTGGACGGGGCCGGCGGCTGGGCACCAAGCGGGAGGTCGCTGCGGCTAGGTGCCCAGGAGCTCGCGGACCAGCGCGCCGACGGCCTCGATCTCGACGAGGAACCCGTCGTGGCCGTACGGCGAGGAGACGACCCGCAGCGGGACGCCGAGGCCGTCGGCCACCCGCTGCTGCAGCTCCAGCGGGTACAGCCGGTCGCTGTCCACGCCGGCGACGACGGCCCGGGCGGTCACGCGCGCCAGCGCCGCCTCGACGCCCCCGCGGCCGCGGCCGACGTCCCAGGTGTTCATCGACTCGGTGAGCACCACGTAGCTGCCGGCGTCGAAGCGGGCGGCCAGCTTGACGGCGTGGTGGTCGAGGTAGGAGGCGACGGCGAAGCGGCCGTCGTCCTGCACGACCGCGCCGAAGCGCTCCTCCAGCTCCAGGGCGCTGCGGTAGGTGAGGTGCGCGATCCGCCGGGCCACGCCGAGCCCGGCGACCGGGCCGGGGCCGGGGAGGTGGTCGCCGCCGGCCCAGGCGGGGTCGCTGCGGATCGCCGTCTGCTGCGTGGTCTGCGTGCCCAGCTGGTCGGCGGTCACCGCGGCGCCGGAGGCGAGGAAGAACAGCCCGCCGACCCGCTCGGGGTGCGCGACCGCCCACTCCAGCGCCCGCATGCCGCCCATCGAGCCGCCGAGCACCGCGGCCCATCGGCCGATGCCCAGCGCGTCGGCCAGCGCGGCCTCGACCGCGACCTGGTCGGCGACGGTCACCGCCGGGAAGCGGGAGCCCCACGGGGCGCCGTCCGGCGCCGTCGAGGAGGGGCCGGTGGTGCCCTGGCAGCCGCCGAGGACGTTGGCGCAGACGACGAAGAGCCGGTCGGTGTCCAGCGGCGCCCCAGGCCCGACCAGCCCGTCCCACCAGCCGGCGGTGGGGTGCCCCGGACCGGCGGGGCCGACCACGTGGCTGTCGCCGGTCAGCGCGTGCTCCACCAGCACCGCGTTGCCGCCGTCGGGCGCGAGCGACCCCCACGTCTCGTAGGCGACGCGGACGCCGGGCAGCACCCCGCCGCGCTCCAGGGCGACCGGGCCGTCCAGGTCGAGGAACAGCCGGTTCCCGACCGGGTCGCCGTCCCGCCAGCCGCCGGTGCGGGAAGGGGTCCGGGACGCCGGTCCGGCGTCCCGGACCCCCGTCACCTCACGCCTCCCTGCTCATGCCGACTTGGCGGCGCGGAAGCCGGCCTCCAGGTCGGCGAGGATGTCCTCGATGCCCTCCAGGCCGACCGCGAGGCGCACCAGCCCGGGCGTGACGCCGGTGGTCAGCTGCTCCTCGGGGGTCAGCTGCGAGTGCGTGGTCGACGCCGGGTGGATCACCAGGCTGCGCACGTCGCCGATGTTCGCCACGTGGCTGTGCAGCTCCAGCGCGTCGACGAAGCGCTTGCCCGCCTCAACGCCGCCGTGCAGCTCGAAGGTCAGCACCGCCCCGGCGCCCCGGGGCGCGTACTTCTGCTGCGCGGCGTGCCACGGCGAGGACTCGAGAGCCGGGTAGTTCACCCGCTCGACGGCGTCGTGGCCCTCGAGGAACTGCGCCACCTTCAACGCGTTCTCCACGTGCCGCTCCATGCGCAGCGACAGCGTCTCGATCCCCTGGACGACGAGGAAGGCGTTGAACGGGCTGATGGCCGGGCCCAGGTCGCGCAGCAGCTGCACGCGGGCCTTGAGCGCGTAGGCCGGCGCGCCGAGGGAGGCGTAGACGACGCCGTGGTAGGTCGGGTCGGGCTCGGTGAAGCCGGGGAACTTGCCGCTGGTCCAGTCGAAGTTGCCCGAGTCGACGATGATCCCGGCGATCGCGGTGCCGTGGCCGCCCAGGTACTTGGTCGCCGAGTGGACGACGACGTCGGCGCCGAACTCGATCGGCCGGATCAGGTACGGGGTGGCGATGGTGTTGTCGACGATCAGCGGGACGCCGTTGCGGTGCGCGACCTCGGAGACCGCGCTGATGTCGAGGATGTCGCCCTTCGGGTTGCCGATCGTCTCGGCGTAGAAGGCCTTGGTGTTCTCCTGGACCAGCGACTGCCAGTTCTCCGGGTCGTCGGGGTCCTCGACGAACGACACCGTGACACCCAGCTTGGGCAGCGAGTGGTGCAGCAGGTTGTAGGTGCCGCCGTACAGCGACGCCGAGGCCACGACGTGGCTGCCGGCCTCGGCGATGTTCAGGATCGCCAGCGTCTCGGCGGCCTGGCCGCTGGAGACGGCGAGCGCGGCGACGCCGCCCTCGAGCGACGCGACGCGCTGCTCGAGCGCGTCCTGCGTCGGGTTCATGATCCGCGTGTAGATGTTGCCCATCTCGGCCAGCGCGAACAGGTCGGCGGCGTGCTGGGCGTCGCGGAACTGGTAGCTCGTCGTGGCGTAGATCGGCAGCGCGCGGGCGCCGGTGGCCGGGTCGGGGCTGGTGCCGGCGTGGATCTGCCGGGTCTCGAAGCTCCAGCTCTGGGGGTCGGTCATGCGCCGGTCTCCTCTCGGTCGGGAGACCCGGCGGCGCACCGGAGACTCCGTCTTGCCGGGCGGCGGGCGCCGTCCGACCGGCTCTTCCCCTGGAGCACCTCAGGACGGAGGAGAGGTTGCCGGGCAGCCAGCCAGGTGCTTGTCACTGCCTCTCGGGAGCCACCGCAGAACATAACGGCCCGCCCGCCCCACCCGTCACAGGGGTCGGGGCCGGCCTCAGCTCGTCGGCGCGGAGCTGCCGGTCGGGGACCGGGTCCCGGTGGGCGTGCGGGTCGAGGTCGGCTCCGCGGAGGTCTCCGTCGGTCCGGAGGAGGGGGTGGTCTCCTCGTCCGTCGGCTCCGGCTGCTCCTCGTCCTGCCCGCTCTCCCCGTCCTGCCCGCTCTCCTCGTCGTCCGTGGCGGGCGCCGACGTCGTCGGCCGGGCGGTGGTGGCCGGCGCCGTCGTCGTCGGCCCGGCCGGCGCCGGCACCAGCGGCACCTCCACCGCCGGGACGTCGCCGGTCTCCCCGGCCGGGGAGGTGTCGGTCGTCTCCGGCCGGACGTACAGGTAGAGGATCCCGATCGCCACGAAGAGCACGGCCAGGACGACGGTGGACGTGCGGGCGCGGCCCAGCCGGCGCGGGATCGCCGCCCACCAGTGCCGCGGCCCCTCGGCCGGCGCGGTGGTGACCGTGGGCGCCGGGGCGGTGGGCATCGTTCCGTCCGGGCGCGGCCCGTCGGCGCTCACCGCTGGTCCCGGACGGCGAGGGCGCCGGGCTCGGCCGCGCCGTCGGAGGAGGTCGGCGACGGCACGTTCAGGCCCTGCCGGCGGAAGGCGAGCACCACCCGGGCGCGCAGGTCGCGGCCGACCTCGAACTGCTTGCCGGGCAGGGTCCGGGCGACCATCCGCACGTTGACCTCGTCCAGGCCCAGGCTCTCCACCCCCATCACCGAGGGCTCGTCGAGCAGCAGCGGCTGCAGCCGGGGATCGGCGTAGGCCTCGCGGCCCACGCCGCGGAGGATGTCGTTGACCTGGTTGACGTCCACGCTCGTCGGCACCGGCACGTCGACGACCGCGCGGGCCCAGTCGCGGGAGAGGTTGACGACCTTGACGATCTGCCCGTTGGGCAGCGTGATGACCTCGCCGTTGGGCGAGCGCAGCCGGGTGACCCGCAGGGTGACGTCCTCGACGGTGCCGGTCGCCTCGTCGCCGCCGCCCACCACCTGGATGGAGACGACGTCGCCGAAGCCGTACTGCCGCTCGGTGATGATGAAGAAGCCGGCGAGGACGTCGCCGACGATCCGCTGGGCGCCGAAGCCGAGGCCGACGCCGAGCACCGTGGCGGGCGCGACCAGTCCGGTGACCGGGACGCCGAGCCGGTCGAGCACGAAGAAGACCGAGACCGCGTAGATCAGGACCACGAGGGTCCAGGTGATCACCTGGGTCAGCGAGTGGCGGTGCTTGGCGGCCTCGGAGCGCACCAGCGCGTCACCCCCCGTGGACCGGCGGTCGATGCTGTCGGTGATCTTGCTGCCGATCCAGGCCACGAAGCGGGCGAGCAGGACCGAGGCCAGGACGATCAGGATGATCTCCAGACCGCGGCCGGCGAGCCACTCCAGCAGGTCGTCCAGCGGTTGCACGGCGTCCTCTCCGGTCGGGGTGTCCGTCGCCGTCCACCCTGACGCAGGGGGCCGCGCCGGTGCCAGCCGGCCCCGGTCCCCGGCGCCCCCCTCCTCAGCGCGGCTCGACGAACAGCGACGCCGCGGACCGGCCGATCCGGCCGGTGGCGTCGAACAGGTCGGCGAAGCACTGGGCCGCACCGCCGGGACCCAGCGAGGTGGTCGCGTCCATGGCCAGCCACTCCCCGGCCGGCTGGCGGTACAGCGACACGGTGAGGTCCACGTTGGCGAAGGTGGCCCGCTCCCAGTCCTGCTCGGCGGAGATGCCGCTGGCCGCGTCGGTCATCACGAGCAGGTGCTGCAGCGGCGTGATCGGCTCGCCGGCGACCAGCGGCACGAGCGGGCGGGTCCACGCCGCCGCCGGGCCGGGGGAGTCGAAGGAGCCGGCCGTGAACCGCCACTCGAGGGCCCGGTGGTAGGCGACCTCCGTGCGGAACACGCCGGGCACCTCGGGGCGGCCGGCGTCCGGCCCGGTGGGGTGCGGGACGTCGGGGGCCAGGACGTCGACGGGCGAGACCTCCCGGGTGCGCATCCGCCACGCGGTCACCCGCATCCGCGCCGCGCCGTCGGCCGTGAGCGTGGCCTCGACCAGCTCCACCCGCCGTCCCGGCCGCAGCACCCGGCCGGTGACCCGGACCGGCCCGACGGGCACCGGGCCGAGGATGTCGAAGGCCAGCCGGACGGTCTGCGCCCCGGGCACCGCGCCGGTCCGCTCCACCTCGCGGGCGAGCAGCGCGGCGGGCGGGCCGGCGTGCTGGACGTCGTCCTCCCACGGGCCGATCGTCAGGGCGGTGGCGAGGAAGCCGTGCCCGTCGGCCGCGTCGCCGTCGGGCAGGTAGAGGGCAGCGGGCAGGTCCACCCCGGCAGTCTCGCGGGTCACCCGGCCGGGCCGTCCCGCCGGGCCAGCCACAGGGCGGTCCCCACCCACGCCGCCGCGGCGGCCGCGGCGAGCACCCAGATCCAGCGCAGCGGCTCCCCGGCGGTCGACAGCACCAGGAGGACGGCGACCACGAGGACCGCGCCGGAGATCGTCAGCGACCGCAGCAGGACGTCGACCGTGCCGGGCCCGGGGATCGCGACGAAGACGACCACGGCGACGACCAGCAGGAAGGCGGCGAGCGCGGCCAGGAACACCGCGGCGACGCCGTACTGGGCGGGCAGCGCGATCCCGGCGAGGCCGAACAGGACCGCGGCCAGCGCCAGACCCATCAGCGTGCGCCGCCGGCGGGTCGACCACGGCGGGCGCGGTGAGGTCACGGGTCGAGCCTCCCCGTTGCCCGGGCGCGGCGCATCCGACCGGGGACCGATGACTCCGGCGGCGGGGGGCCGTCCCACCTCCGACGGGGCCGCCCGGCCCCCTGACGACAGGAGCACGTCGTGCGCATGGTCTTCCTCAACCTGCCGGTCTCGGACCTCGCCGCCTCGCGGGCGTTCTACGCGGGCCTGGGGTTCTCGTTCGACGAGCAGTTCTCCGACGAGCAGGCCACCTCCGTCGTCGTCGACGAGAACGTCGTCGTGATGCTGCTGACCCGCGAGCGCTTCGCCGACTTCGTGACCGGCCCGATCGGCGACCCGTCCGCGGCGACCACGCAGCTGACGGCGCTGTCGGCCGGCAGCCGCGCGGAGGCCGACGACCTGCTCGAGAGGGCGCTGGCCTCGGGCGGCAAGCCGTGGAAGCCGGCCCAGGACCACGGCTTCATGTACGGCGTCAGCTTCACCGACCCGGACGGGCACGTCTGGGAGGTCATGTGGATGGACCAGACGCAGGTCCGGTGAGCGGCTCGCCGGGGCGGTAGGGGGCACGGGGCGCTACGGGGACTACATTGCCGCGGTGCCCACCGCCGTCCGCCCCGGTCTCGGCTACGCGGCGACGATCGGGTCGGCCGCCCTGTTCGGGATCAACGGGACCGTGTCGACGCTCGCGCTGCAGGCCGGCGTCGAGCCGACCCGGCTGGTGGCCCTGCGGTGCGCCGGCGCGGCGGTGGGGCTGCTCGCGCTGCTGGCGGTGCTCGCCCCGGGCCGGCTGCGGGTGACCTGGCGGGAGGTCCCCTTCCTCGCCGTCTTCGGCGTGGTCGGGGTGGCGCTCACCCAGTTCCTCTACTACGTGGCCATCGACCGGCTGCCGGTCGGCATCGCACTGGTCTTCGAGATGACCGCGCCGGTCCTCATCGCGCTGTACGTGTGGCTGGTGCGCCGGGAGCGGGTGCGCAGCCGGCTGTGGGTCGCGCTGGGCCTGTCGCTGTCGGGCCTGCTGCTGGTCGCTCAGGTGTGGGAGGGCGGCGGCTCGCTGTCGGCGACCGGCGTCGCCGCCGCGCTGGGGGCCGCGGTCTGCCTGGCGACCTACTACCTGATGGGGGAGCGGGGGACGACGACCCGCGACCCCGTCGCCCTGACGTGCTTCAGCTTCGTCGCCGCCGCGCTGTTCTGGTCGGCGGCCGCGCCCTGGTGGAAGTTCGACGCCGGGGTCCTGACCGAGCCGGTGCCGGTCTCGCTCGGCTCGGTGGAGGTGCCGCTGGGCGTCCTGGTGGCCTGGATCGTCGTGTGCGGCGCGATCCTGCCGTTCTGGCTGTCGATCGGCGCGCTGCGCCACCTGCCGCCGACGACGGCGGGCCTGGTGGCCACGGTGGAGCCGGTGTTCGCGTCGATCGTCGCGTGGCTGTGGGTCGAGCAGGTGCTCACCGGCTGGCAGGTGCTCGGCGGGCTCGTCGTCCTCACCGGGATCGGGCTGGCGCAGACCGCGCGCTCGGCGCCCGAGCCCGCCGTCCCCGAGGTCGCGCCGTCCTGAGCGGAGTGGGGGGGGGGGGGGGGGGGGGGGGGGCGCGCGCCCCCCCCCCCCCCCCCCCCCCCCCACACGCCCGCCCGCCCCCCCCCCCCGCGCCCCCCCCCCGCTCCGAGACGCCCGCGACCCCCCCCCCGCCCCCCCCCCCCCCGCCCCCCCCCCGGGGACCCTGCAGCGGGGTCCTTGCTCAGTCGCGCGGCTTCTCGCGGACCTCGAACGTCTCGATGACGTCCTCGAGCTTGATGTCGTTGAAGGAGCCGAGCCCGATACCGCACTCGTAGCCCTCGCGGACCTCGGTGACGTCGTCCTTGAACCGGCGCAGCGACTCGACGGTCAGGTTGTCGGCGACGACGACGCCGTCGCGGACCAGCCGGGCCTTCGAGTTCCGGTTGATCGTCCCGCTGCGGACGATCGAACCGGCCACGTTGCCGATCTTCGGCACCCGGAAGACCTCGCGGACCTCCGCCGTGCCGAGCTGGACCTCCTCGAACTCCGGCTTGAGCATGCCCTTGAGGGCCGACTCGATCTCCTCGATCGCCTGGTAGATGACCGAGTAGTACCGGACGTCGACGCCCTCGCGGTTGGCGAGCTCGGTGGCCTGGCCCTCGGCCCGGACGTTGAAGCCCAGGACGATGACGTCGTCGGCCAGCGCCAGGTCGATGTCGCTCTTGGTGATCGACCCGACGCCGCGGTGGATGACCCGCAGCGAGACGTCGTCGCTCACCTCGATCTTCATCAGGGCCTCCTCGAGCGCCTCCACGGTGCCCGAGTTGTCGCCCTTGATGATCAGGTTGAGCTGACGGTTCTCCTTGAGCGCCGCGTCGAGGTCCTCCAGGCTGATCCGCTTGCGCATCGAGGCGTTCTGCGCGTTGCGGATGCGGGCCTGACGGCGGTCGGCGATCTGCCGGGCGACGCGGTCCTCCTCGACGACGAGGAAGGTGTCACCGGCACGGGGCACCGAGGTGAGACCGACGACCTGCACCGGACGCGCCGGCAGCGCCTCCTTGAGCTTGTTGCCGTGCTCGTCGAGCAGCGACCGGACGCGGCCGTAGGCGTCGCCGGCCACGATCGAGTCGCCCTGGCGCAGCGTGCCGCGCTGGACGAGCACCGTGGCGACGGGGCCGCGGCCCTTGTCCAGCTTGCCCTCGATGACCACACCCTGCGGGTCCTGCTCGGTGTTGGCGCGCAGGTCCAGCGAGGCGTCGGCGGTCAGCAGGATCGCCGCGAGCAGGTCGTCGATGCCCTGGCGGGTGGTCGCGGAGACGTCGACGAACATCGTGTCGCCGCCGTACTCCTCGGCCACCAGCCCGTACTCGGTGAGCTGCTGGCGGATCTTGGCGGGGTTGGCCCCCTCCTTGTCGATCTTGTTGACCGCGACCACGATCGGCACCTCGGCGGCCTGGGCGTGGTTGAGCGCCTCGACCGTCTGCGGCATGACGCCGTCGTCGGCCGCCACGACCAGGACGACGATGTCGGTCACCTTCGCCCCACGGGCACGCATCGCGGTGAACGACTCGTGACCCGGGGTGTCGATGAAGGTGATCGGCCGCTCCTCGCCCTCCAGCTCGCTGACGATCTGGTAGGCGCCGATGTGCTGCGTGATGCCACCGGCCTCGCGGGCCACCACGTTGGTGTTGCGGATGGCGTCGAGGAGCTTGGTCTTCCCGTGGTCGACGTGGCCCATGACGGTCACCACCGGCGGACGGATGTCCCAGTCGCCCTCGTCGCCCTCCTCGTCACCGAAGGTGAGGTCGAAGTCCGAGAGCAGCTCGCGGTCCTCGTCCTCGGGGCTGACGACCTGGATGTCCCAGCCGATCTCGGCGCCGAGCAGCTGCAGCGTCTCGTCGTTGACCGACTGGGTCGCGGTGACCATCTCGCCCAGGTGGAACAGGGCGGTGACCAGGGCGGCCGGCTGGGCGCCGATGCGCTCGGCCAGGTCGGTCAGCGAGGCGCCGCGGGGCAGCCGGACGGTCTGCCCGTTGCCGCGCGGGAGGGTGACGCCGCCCATGCTGGGCGCCGCCATGGAGTCGAACTCCTGACGCCGCTGCTTCTTGCTCTTGCGCCCGCGGACGGGACCGCGCCCGCCCGGGCGGCCGAAGGCACCTGCGGTGCCCGCACCGGAGCCGCCACGACCGCGGCCGCGGCCACCGCCGCCACCACGGAAGCCACCGCCGGCCGGCGCGCCGGCACCGCCGGGGGCGCCGCCGCCGCCGCCGGGACGGAAGCCACCGCCGCCGCCGGGGCCACCCGGACGGCCACGGCCACCCGGACCACCGGGGCCACCGCCGGGACGGCCGGCACCGGCCGGACGCGGCGGCATCATGCCCGGCGAGGGGCGCTGCGGCATCATGCCCGGGTTCGGGCGCGGACCACCGGCCCCGGGGCCCGGACGCGGGCCGCCCGGGCCGGCCGCCGGACGCGGACCACCCGCGCCGGGACCGGGACGGGGACCGCCGGGACCGGCCGCGGGACGCGGACCACCGGCACCGGGGCCCGGACGGGGACCGCCGGGACCGGCCGCCGGGCCGGGACGGGGACCGCCGGCCGCGGGGCCGGGACGCGGGCCGCCGGCCGCCGGGCCGGGACGCGGACCGCTGCTGAAGGGGTTGTTGCCCGGCCGCGGCGCGGGACGGGGCCCGGGACGGGGACCGGCGCCACCGGCGGGAGCGCCGGGAGCCGGACGGGGACCGCCCTGCACCGGACCGCCCTGCACCGGACCACCCTGCACCGGACCACCCTGCACCGGACCACCCTGCACCGGACCACCGGCGCCGGGACGCGGCGCGGGGGCGCCGGGGCGCGGGGCACCCGGACGCGGGCCGGCCGGAGCCGGCGGGGCCGCCGGGGCCGGGGCCGGGGCCGGGGCCGGGGCCGCGGGCGCCTGCGGCGCCGGAGCGGCCGGACGCGGGCCCGGAGCCGGCGCGGCGGGCGCGGACGGTGCAGCCGGCGCCTGGGGCGCGGCGGCGGCCGGACGCGGGGCCGGCGCCGAGGGGCGCGGACCGGGGGCCGGGGCGCCGGGGCGCGGGCCGGCGGGTGCCGCGGCGGCGCCGTTGCCGGCACCGGTGCTCGCACCGAGGGCCTCCCGCAGCCGACGGGCCACGGGGGCCTCGACGGTGGAGGAGGCGGACTTCACGAACTCGCCCTGCTCCTTGAGCTTGGCGAGCACGGTCTTGCTGTCGACACCGAACTCCTTGGCGAGTTCGTGTACGCGGGCTTTGCCTGGCACGGATCTCCTCTTGGTGAGGCCGGCGGCTCGCCCGCTCGACCCCGTCGCTAGTGGCGCATGGTCATCGTGAGTGCTTCACGGCTGAGTCATCCGACGATGTCCTGTCGACGTGCGGACCGGCCTGCTGCCGATCCGACCTTGACGTGCTGTCCGTCCCGGCCTGCCGCCCGGGTGCATCGGGTGATGCACCGAGGACGTGGGCCCGGAGCGGACCGGCCTCCAACGTGGCGGCCGCGCCTCCGGGGAGGCGCAGCGCCCGGGGGAAGGCCCGGCGTCGCTCCGCTGCGTGCAGGCACTCCGGCGTGGGGTGCACCGATGCCCCCCGACCGGGGAGCCGTCGCCGGGGATCCGGGACCAGGGCCCCGGAGCGGACGACGACGCGCAGCAGATCGGTGACCGGAGCGCGCTGCCGGCACCCCACACAGGTGCGGACCGGCTTCGACGTCCCGACCACTCTGTACTCTAGCGCGCCCACGGCCCCCGGTGTTCCGGGCTCGGTCAGCGACCCACCCGACCGGGGCTGCGGCCGCCGGCGCCGCCGCGTCCGGGCCCGCCCGGACCGGGCGCACCGGGACGGCCGCCCTGGCCGGGCGCTCCCCCGGAGCGCAGGGGCGGCCGGCCCACGCCGGGCGAGGGGGCGGACCCGTCGGCCTCGGCGTCGCTGCGGATGTCGATGCGGCAGCCGGTCAACCGCGCGGCCAGGCGGGCGTTCTGCCCCTCCTTGCCGATCGCCAGCGACAGCTGGAAGTCCGGGACGACCACCCGCACCGCCTTGGCCTGCGGGTCGACCACCCGGGCGCTGCTGACCCGCGCGGGGCTGAGCGCCGAGGCGACGAAGGTGGCCGGGTCGTCGGACCAGTCCACGATGTCGATCTTCTCGCCGTGCAGCTCGCTCATGACGTTGCGCACACGCTGGCCCATCGGGCCGATGCACGCCCCCTTGGCGTTGAGTCCGGGCACGGCCGTGCGGACAGCGATCTTGGACCGGTGCCCCGCCTCGCGCGCCACCGCGACGATCTCGACGCTGCCGTCGGCGATCTCGGGGACCTCGAGGGCGAAGAGCTTGCGGACCAGGTTGGGGTGGGTGCGCGAGATCGTGACCTGCGGGCCGCGGAAGGTGCGGGCCACGCTCACGACGTACGCCTTGAGCCGGCTGCCGTGCGGATAGGACTCGCCGGGCACCTGCTCGGCGGCGGGCAGCACGGCCTCGACCTTGCCGATGTCGAGCAGGACCGAGCCCTGGGCGTTGCGGCGGGCGTCGGCCTGGACGACGCCGCTGACGATGTCGCCCTCCTTGCCGGCGTACTCCCCGAAGGTCTGCTCGTGCTCGGCGTCGCGCAGCCGCTGGACGATGACCTGCTTGGCGGTGCTGGCCGCGATCCGGCCGAAGTCGGAGGGGGTGTCGTCCCACTCGCGCACGACCTCGCCGTCGGCCCCGAGCTCCTGCGCCAGGACGACGGCCTCGCCGGTCTTGCGGTCCACGTGCACCCGCACGTGCTTGGCCGCGCCGTCGGCGTGCCGGTAGGCGGTCACCAGGGCCGTCTCGATGGCCTCGATGACCGTGTCGGCGGGGATCCCCCGCTCGCGCTCGACCGCCCGGAGGGCGGTCACGTCGATGTTCACTGTCCGTCCTCGTCGTCGATGTCCGTGTCGATGTCGTCGATGTCGTCGGTGTCGTCGGTGTCGCCGATGCCGTCGGGGTCGCCCTCGGCGTCCTGGTCGGTGCCGGCCGCGGGGCGGCCGAACTCGACCTGCACCCGGCCGGCGCCGAGCTCGCCCCAGGCCACCTGCCGCTCGGTCGGCGGCCGCTTGCGGGCGCCCGGCTTGCCCGGGGCCTCGACCGCGAGCGTGACGCCCTCGGCGCCGACCGCCACCACCCGGCCGGTGACCTGCTCGCTCGAGCCGGCCGGCCCGACGGCGACGGTCACCAGGCGCCCGGTGTTGCGCCGCCAGTGCCGCTGCTCGGTCAGCGGCCGGTCGACGCCGGGGCTGGTCACCTCGAGCACGTAGGGGGCGCGGCCGAGCTCGCCGTCGTTCTCGTCGAGGGCGGCGGAGACCGCCCGGCTCACCTCGGCGACGTCGTCGAGGGTGACGCCCTCGTCCCGGTCGACGACGACGCGCACGACGCTGCGCCGGCCGGCGGGAGTGACGACGAGCTCCTCCAGGTCGTACCCGGCCGCGTCGACGACCGGCTGGATCCAGCCGGCCAGCCGGGCGGCGGCGGGGTCGGTCCGGCGGCTGGTGGACACGGGCTCCCTCCCTCCTGACGGCGTCGGGGCACGTGCGCTGCGGACCCGCTCCCCGGTCCCGGGGCCCCTGACGGGCCCGACCGGGCGGATGGTCAGGTTACCGCCCGGCCGCGCGGGGCGAGACCCGGCGGCGGGACCGGCACCGGGGAGAGGGCCCGGGTGCGGGGCGTCACGGAGCGGCTGCCGTGCGCTCCGGGGGCGGGCTGGGAGGATGGCGGCGATGCCCCCGCCGACCGCCCCGCGCCTGCCCGCCCTGTCCCGGCGCAGCCTCCTGGTCGGCGCGGTCGGCACGGCCGGGCTGGCGCTGCTGGCCGGCTGCACGGGCGACGACGACGCCGGTGCGCCGGTGACCGCCGAGCAGGCCGACGCGCTGGCCGCCCAGGTCGCCGTCCAGGAGTCCGCCGTGGCCGCCCACGCCGCGGCGGCCGCCGCGGACCCCGTGCTGGGCGACCTGCTGGCGCCGCAGGCCGAGCAGGCGATGGCGCAGCTGGACCGGCTGCGGGCGGCCGCCCCCGGGGCGACGTCGTCGGCCCCGGCCGACGCGGGTGGCCCGCCGGCCGGCGGGGACGTGCGGGCGTGGCTGCGCGACCGGCTGGCCGCGGCGGCGGGCGCGCACGAGGCGGCCTGCGCCGAGCAGTCGGCCGCGCGGGCCGCGCTGCTCGGGTCGGTGGCCGCCGGGCTGCGCGGCCAGGTGGCGGCGCTCGCGTGAGGGGAGGCCCGCGTGGCTGACGACGGGACGTCCGGCGGGACGGACCCCGCCGCCGAGGAGGCCGCGCTGCGCGCCGTCGTCGCCGCCGAGCACGCCGCGGTGTGGGGCTACGGCGTGGTCGGCGCGGCGCTGCCGCCGCCCGACCGCGGCCCGGCGGTCGAGGCGGAGAACGTCCACCGCGCCATCCGCGACCGGCTGGCGGCGCTGCTCGACGAGCGCGGCCTGGACCCCGTCGACGCCGAGGCCGCCTACCGGCTGCCCTTCCCGGTGCTGTCGGCCGTCGACGCGGCGGCGCTGGCCGTCGTCCTCGAGACCGGGGTGAGCGGCGCGTGGGTCGCGCTGCTCGACGACGCGGCGGAGGCGGCCACCCGCACGCTGGCGGTGCAGGAGCTGGGCGCGGCGGAGGTGCGCGCGGTCGGCTGGCGCCGGGCGGCCGGCCAGACCCCGGCGACGACGCCCTTCCCGGGGCTGCCGGAGCAGTAGCCGGCCGGCCAGCGGCCTGCAAGGGGGCTGCAAGGGACGGTCAAGCCGGGCGGGCGACCGTGGCGTCGCCGCAGCCGCAGGGGCCGCGGCAGCCGCCTCCCGAGGAGCACGCCGTGAGCATCGTCATGGGCACCGCCGAGACCGCCCTCGTCCCGGGCACCGCCGTCCTGCGTCCCCCGGCCCGGCCGCAGCTGCGCCTGCCCGGCCAGACCGCCGCCCCCGAGGGGCCGCACGACCTGTCGGGCATGTTCATGGCCCACCACGCCTTCCGCCGCGACCTGGCCGACTTCGCGGCCGCCGCCCGCCGCACCCCGGTGGACGACGCCGAGGCGTGGACGGCGCTGGCCCGGCGGTGGGAGCGGTTCGCGACGGTCCTGCACCACCACCACACCGTCGAGGACACGACGCTGTGGCCGCAGCTGCTGGAGCTCGTCGACGCGGCCGGGGACACCGCCGGGCGGGAGACGCTGGAGGCGATGGAGGCCGAGCACCGGCTCATCGACCCGCTGGTCACCGCGTGCGCCGAGGGCTTCGCCGCGATGGCCTCCTCCCCCACCGCCACGGTCGCCGAGCGCCTGGCCGACCACACCCGGGCCGCCCGCGACACCCTGACCGCGCACCTGCGGCACGAGGAGACCGAGGCGCTGCCGCTGCTGCAGCGGCACCTGTCCGCGGCGGGCTGGCAGCGGGTCGAGGACGCCGCCGGCGAGGGCGTCTCCCCGCGGGACCTGCCCTTCTTCGTCCCGTGGGCGGCCAAGGGGCTCGACGACGACTCCCGCGAGCGGCTGCTCGCCGACGCCGGCCTGCCGATGCGCGTGCTGCTGTGGGCCTTCCGCGGCCGGTTCGAGCGGGGCGAGCAGGTCGCCTTCCGGCACGCCTGAGGTCCGCCCGGGACCCCGTCCGCCTCAGCCCAGGGAGCCGAGGAAGGCGTCGGTGACCCCGACGGCCGCGCTGCTGGACTGGCCCGCCTCGACGAGCACGGCGAACGCGATGTCGCCCTGCGGACCGGCCAGCTGGTAGCCCACGAACCAGCCGTGGGACTCCGGCGGGGTGGCGGTGCCGAACTCCGCGGTACCCGTCTTGCCGTAGACCTCGCCGCGGTCGGCCAGCGCGGTGGCGGTCCCGGTCAGGACGACCTGTCGCATCATCGGCCGCAGGGCGTCCAGGACCGCGGCGTCGGGCCCGGCGGGCGCCGGACCCCCGCTCTCCCCCACCACCTCGACGGGAGCGGCCGGGGTGCCGCTGGCGATGCCGGCCGCGACGAGCGCCATCTGCGCCGGGCTCACGAGCACCTGCCCCTGGCCGATGGCGTTGGCCGCCTTCGTCGTCCCGGTGCTGTCGGCCGGCACGCTGCCGCTGAAGACGCCGACCGGCAGCTGCCAGTCCGCGCCGACGCCGTAGGACGCGGCCGCGGCGGACAGCGCGTCGTCGGGCAGCTGCAGCGCCTGCTGGATGAAGGTGGTGTTGCAGGACTGGGCGAAGGCCTCGGTGAACGGCACCGTGCCGAGGTCGAACTGGTCCTGGTTCTCGAACTCGCGGCCCTCGACGACCGTGGTCCCGGGGCAGGGCACGGGGGTGGCCGGCGTGAGGGCGCCGGTGCCGAGGAGCGCGGTCGCCGTCACCGTCTTCATGCTCGACCCGGGCGGGTACTGGCCGCTGAGCGCGTTGGCGGGGGTGGCCGCCTCGTTCGAGGCGACGGCGAGGACCTCGCCGGTGCCCGGGCGGACGACGACGAGGTGGGTGGGCAGCGGCTGGGTGGCCACGGCCGCGTCGGCCGCGGTCTGCAGCGCCGGGACGATCGGGGTCTGCAGCGGCTCACCGGGCACCGGCTCCACGGCGGCGATCTCGCGGCCCTCGTCACCGGTGCTCTCGTCGGTGCTGACGACGGTGACGGTGAAGCCGGGGGTGCCGGTGAGCTGCTCCTGGTAGGCCCGCTGCAGCCCGGAGGTGCCCAGCTGGTCGCCGGCGGCGTAGAGCGGCCCGTCGTCGCCGGTGGTCTCCTCGAGCACCTCGGCGGTCGCGGAGCCGACGCGGCCGAGCAGGGCGATCGCGAACCGGGAGGTCGGTGCCAGCAGCCGGGTCTCGGTGGGGAAGACGGCGCCGGGCAGGTCGAACACCTGCGCGCGGATCGCCTCGAAGTCGGGCCGGCGCAGGTCGATCACGGGCACGAACTGCCCGGCCGGCGCGGCCTGGACGTCGGCGGTGATCTCCTCGGCCGCGACCCCGGTGGCGGCCGAGAGGGCGGCCGCGAGCGCCGGCAGGTCGGTCACCTGGCCGGGGTCCACCCCGACCCGGACGACCTCGGTCGGGGTGAACAGCGGCCCGCCGGCGGCGTCGGTCACCGCCGCGCGCTCGGGGAGCTGCCGGGTGAGCTCCAGGTGCTGGCCCTCGGCGAGCTCGGGGTGCACCAGGGCCGGCTCGGCCACGACCTGCCAGTCGTCGTCGGCCTCACGCAGCCGCAGCGTGGCCTCGTAGGTCCAGTCGGGGGCCGCGGCCAGGTCCCAGGTGGCCGTCCAGGCGGCGGTGGCGGTGCCGTCGTCGGCGACCTCGACGTCCCCGAGCTCGGCGGCGAGGGCCGCCTCCGGCAGGTCGGTGGCCGTCTGGTCCAGCAGGGCGGTGGCGGCGTCGGGGTCGTCGGTGGCCCCGGCCGCGGCCGCGGTGTCGCCACCGGCCCAGTCGGCCAGGAAGGCCTGCGCGGCGTCGCGGACCGCGTCGTCGTCGTCCGAGCCGCCCGAGCAGGCGGCCAGCACCGGCACCGCCAGCAGCGCCACCGCCGAACCGAGGACCGTCGCGCGTCGCTTCCCCACACCCCCAGCCTGCCACCCGCCCGTGCCGGGATCGGGGACCGGCGCTCAGAACAGGACGCTGGCGTACCGCCCGACCTCGCGGAAGCCGACGCGGGTGTAGGCGGCCCGGGCGGGCGCGTTGAAGTCGTTGACGTAGAGGCTCACCACCGGCGCGATCGCCGACCGGGCGTACTCGACGACCGCGGCGGTGCCGGCGGCGCCGATGCCCCGGCCGCGGACGGCGGGCGACACCCACACGCCCTGCACCTGGCAGACCGCGCGCGACACCGCGCCGATCTCGGCCTTGAACAGCACCTGGCCGTCCTCGATCCAGGCCAGCGACTGCCCGGCGCGGACCAGGTCGGTCACCCGGGCCCGGTAGCCGGCGCCGCCGTCGCCGCGCAGCGGGCTGACCCCGACCTCCTCGGTGAACATGGCGACCGCCGCGGGGAACAGCACCTCCACCTCGTGCGGGCGCACCGGGCGCACCCGCGGCTCGGGCGCGATGGCCGGCGGCCCCTCGATCGCCATCAGGGGCTGCCGCGGCCGGTGGTCGCGCGCCGGGCCCCAGTGCGGGGCCAGCAGCTCCCACAGCGGGTCGACCGAACCGGCGGGGCCCACGATGGTGGAGCAGCGGCGGCCGGCCTTGCGCGCCCGCTCGGCGAAGGCGACCGCCGAGGCTTGCTCGGCGCCGGGCAGCGCGAACGGGATGAGGTTGGCGCCGGCGAGGCAGACGGCGTCGAGGTGCCGGCCGGTGCCGAAGCCCCACAGCGGCGCGCCGAGGGACGCCGCCGCGGTGCCGGCCCGCTCCACCCGGCCGGCGATCACGCAGCCGGCGACCGGGTCGGTGTCGAGCAGCTGCCGGACCGCGGCCTCGTCGGCCTCGTCCAGCACCCGGGCCGCCGGGGTGGTGGGGCGGGTGGACGACATCGAGGAGCGCAGCACCGGCGGGCGGCCGTCAGCCGACGGTGACGACGGGCGGGCCGGAGGGGACGTCCCCGTCGGCCTGCTCACCGGCGAGACGCATGGCCTCCTCGATCAGCGTCTCCACGATCTGCGACTCGGGCACGGTCTTGACGACCTCGCCCTTGACGAAGATCTGGCCCTTGCCGTTGCCCGAGGCCACGCCGAGGTCGGCCTCGCGGGCCTCGCCCGGCCCGTTGACGACGCAGCCCATGACGGCGACGCGCAGCGGCACCTCGAGGCCGTCGAGACCGGCGGTGACCTCGTCGGCCAGCTTGTAGACGTCGACCTGGGCGCGGCCGCAGGAGGGGCAGCTGACGATCTCCAGGCCGCGCTGGCGCAGGTTCAGCGACTCCAGGATCTGGGTGCCGACCTTGACCTCCTCGACCGGCGGGGCCGACAGCGAGACGCGGATCGTGTCGCCGATGCCCTTGCTCAGCAGCGCGCCGAAGGCGACCGCCGACTTGATCGTGCCCTGGAAGGCCGGGCCCGCCTCGGTGACGCCCAGGTGCAGCGGGTAGTCGCACTGGGCGGCGAGCAGCTCGTAGGCGCGGACCATGACGACCGGGTCGTTGTGCTTGACCGAGATCTTGATGTCGCGGAAGTCGTGCTCCTCGAACAGCGAGCACTCCCACAGCGCGGACTCGACCAGCGCCTCCGGGGTGGCCTTGCCGTACTTGGCGAGCAGCCGCTTGTCCAGGGACCCGGCGTTGACGCCGATCCGGATCGGGATGCCGGCGCCCTTCGCCGCCTTCGCGATGTCGCCGACCCGGTCGTCGAACTTCTTGATGTTGCCCGGGTTGACGCGCACCGCGGCGCAGCCGGCGTCGATCGCGGCGAAGACGTAGCGGGGCTGGAAGTGGATGTCGGCGATCACCGGGATCTGCGAGTGCCGGGCGATCTCCGGCAGCGCCTCGGCGTCGTCGGTGTCGGGCACGGCGACGCGGACGATCTGGCAGCCGGCGGCGGTGAGCTCGGCGATCTGCTGCAGCGTGGCGTTGACGTCGGCGGTCTTCGTCGTCGTCATCGACTGCACGCTGACCGGCGAGTCGCTGCCGACGCCGACACCGCCCACGGACAGCTGCCGCGTCTTGCGGCGCGGGGCCAGGACGGGCGGGGGTGCCGCGGGCATGCCGAGACCGACGAGCGTGGACATGGCTCCCAGTATCGCCCTCCGCGCAGGTGGGTGCCGCCGCCGGCGCCGTGACCTGGGTGACCGCGCCGGGGACCGTGCCGGTGACCGCGTGCGGAGGCCGCTACTGCAGGGTGATCGGGTTGACGATGTCGGCCACGAGCAGGAGACCCGACAGCACGATGAACAGCCCGGCCACCACGTAGGCCACCGGCATCAGGCGGGCGATGTCGAACGGCCCGGGGTCCGGCTTCCCGCGCAGGCGGGCGACGGTGGACCGGGCCTTCTCGTACAGCGCCCCGGCCACGTGGCCGCCGTCGAGCGGGTACATCGGCAGGAGGTTGAACAGGAACAGCACGAGGTTGACGCTGGCCAGCAGGCTGAGGAAGAAGCTGATCTTCTCGGCGGTGCTGAACTGCTCGATCGAGAACACCTCGCCGGAGATGCGCCCGACGCCGACGACGCCGATGGGCCCGTTCTCGTCCCGCTCCTCGCCGAGGAAGGCGGCGCGGAACAGCTGCGGCACCCGCTCGGGGATCTCGACCAGGCGCTCGATCGAGTTGCCGACGATCATCCCGAAGTAGCCCGGGACGTCGCCCACGGACTGCCGGGCCAGCCCGCCGACGGGCTGGACGCCCAGGAAGCCGGCGGTGGTCGTGCCCTCGCCGTCGTCGGTGTAGACGGTGTTCGGGATGGGCGTGACGGTGAGGTCGCGGCGGTCGCCGTCCCGCTCGATGGTGAGCGTGAGCTCCTCGTTCGGGGAGCTGCGGATGGCCTGCTGCACCGTCGTCCAGCTGTCGTAGGCGTCCGGGTCCAGGGCCCGCCCGTCGATGGCGACGATCGTGTCGCCCGGCTGCAGCCCGGCGCGGGCGGCGGGGCTGGTGACGGGCAGCGCGCAGTCGGGCTCGCCGAGCTCGCAGACCTCGCCGGCGTCCGCGCCGCTGGTGACGATCGGGATGTCGCAGACGTCGACGTCGTCGGCCGCGGCCCGGTCGATGCTCTGGGCGCCCACCGGGACGACGCACGCGGGCACCTCGGCCACCTGGGTGGTGACGACGCTGGTGCCCACCGCCAGGAGGGTGATCGTGAAGAGGACGACGGCGAGCACGAGGTTGTGCAGCGGCCCGGCCGACATCACGATGACGCGCTGCCACCACGGCTTGGCGTAGAAGACGCGGCCCTCGTCGCCGGGGCGGACGTCGTTGAGCGCCTGCCCCCGGACCTCGGCGATGAAGCTGCGCATGCGGGTGGCGCGCTTGCTCTCGCCCTCCTCGGCCGGCGGGATCATGCCGACGATGCGGATGTAGCCGCCCATCGGGATCGCCTTGATGCCGTACTCGGTCTCCCCGCGGGTGCGCGACCAGATGGTCGGGCCGAAGCCGACCATGAACTGCGGCACCCGCATGCCGAACTTCCGGGCCCAGAAGAAGTGGCCGTACTCGTGGAAGCCGATGGAGAACAGCAACCCGATCGCGAAGGCGACGATCCCGAGGACCGTCAGCAGGATCCCGGTCAGTGCATGCCCCCTTCGTGGGCGGAGACGACGGCGCGGGCGTGCTGCCGGGCCCACCGCTCGGCGGCCAGGACGTCGTCCACGCAGGTGGGCGCGCCGAGGTCCGGAGCGTCGTCGAGGGTACGCGCGACGAGGTCCACGATGCCCCGGAACGGCAGCCGACCCGCGAGGAACGCCGCGACCGCCTCCTCGTTGGCCGCGTTGAACACCGCCGGCACCACGCCGCCGGCCTCCCCGGCCGCGCGGGCGAGGCCCACGGCGGGGAACGCCTCCCCGTCCAGCGGCGCGAACTCCCAGGAGCTCGCGGTGGACCAGTCCAGCGCCGGTTGCACGTGCGGCAGCCGGTCGGGCCAGGCCAGCGCCAGGGCGATGGGCAGCCGCATGTCCGGCGGGCTGGCCTGGGCGATGGTGGCGCCGTCGGCGAAGGTGACCATCGAGTGCACGATCGACTGCGGGTGCACGACCACGTCGATGTCGGCGTAGGGGACGCCGAACAGCAGGTGCGCCTCGATCAGCTCCAGGCCCTTGTTCACCAGCGTGGCCGAGTTGATCGTCACGACCGGCCCCATGTCCCAGGTCGGGTGGGCCAGCGCCTGCTCGACCGTGACGTCGGCCAGCTCCGCGGCGCTGCGGCCGCGGAAGGGGCCGCCGCTGGCCGTGAGCACCAGCCGGGCCACCTCCCCGCGGGCGCCGCCGCGCAGGCACTGGGCCAGCGCGGAGTGCTCGGAGTCGACCGGGACGAGCTGGCCGGGGGCCGCCGCGGCGGTCACCAGGTCGCCCCCGGCCACCAGCGACTCCTTGTTGGCCAGCGCCACGGTGCGCCCGGCGGCCAGCGCCGAGAGGGTCGGCCCGAGGCCGATCGACCCGGTGATCCCGTTGAGGACGACGTCGGCCGGGCGGGCGGCCAGCTCCTCGGCGGCGCGCGGCCCGGCGAGGATCTCCGGCAGCGAGTACTCCCCCGTCGACCAGCCCCGCTTGGAGGCGGCGGCGTAGAAGGCCAGCTGCAGGTCCTGCGCCGCCGTCGCCCGTGCGACGGCGACGGTCCGCACCCCGAGCGCCAGCGCCTGCTCGGCCAGCTCGGCGACGTTGCCCCCGCCGGCGGCCAGGCCGGTGATGCGGAGCCGGTCGGGGTTCTGCTCGGCGACCGCGATCGCCTGGCGGCCGATCGACCCGGTCGAGCCGAGCACGGTGACCTCGCGCGGGGTGCTCACGATGCCCACGGTCCGCTCCCCCGGGGCGCTCCGCTCCTCGCTCGTCCCTCGCTGCGATGCTCACGCCCCTGTCCGCTCACGGACCCATCCTCCCCGACGACGCGCCCTCCCTCGTTCGGTACGGGCGCGGCCGGGCTGGCAAGATGCGGGACGTGAGCGAGCAGACCCACCGGGAACGGATCTCGATCGACCACCCGAACACCTCGCGGGTCGAGCAGCCCGGCCGCGAGGAGGGCGTCGTCCGGCACGACGCGCACCCGGTCGAGCACGAGCGTCCCGAGGAGTGGGGCTGGCACGGCGAGACCGGCCGGGCCGGCCGGGTCGGTGCCTGGATCTCCGTCCTCGTGATCCTCGCCTACCTCTTCGGCAACCACGAGGGCCGCGTCGAGGACCTGTGGGTCGTCGGCACGGCGCTGGTGATGGTCCTGATCCTGCTGTGGGACATCCGCCGCCGGAAGAACGCCTGGCGCGCCAAGTGAGCTGAGCTCCGCACGCGACGAGGGCCGCTCCCCCACCGGGGAGCGGCCCTCGTCGCGTCCGGGGCCGGGCGGCGGCTCAGGCGGCGGTGACGCCGATCGCCAGCCCGATGAGGTAGGTGGTGCCGGCGGCCAGAGCCCCGAACAGCAGCTGGCGGCCGCCCGCGTACCACCACGGCCGCGGGGTGAACCGCGAGGACAGCGCGCCGGCCAGGGCGAGGCCGACGCCGCCGCACAGCAGCGCCACCCACAGCAGCGAGACGCCGAGCAGGTAGGGCACCAGCGGCACGACCGCGCCGACGGCGAAGGTGACGAACGACGACAGGGCCGCCGTCCGCGGCGAGGGCTCGTCGTCGACCGTCACACCCATCTCGGCGACCACGTGCAGCCGCAGCGCCGTCTCCGGGTCGCGGGAGAGCTGGACGGCGACCTGCTGGGCGAGGTCCTCCTCGACGCCGCGGACCCGCAGCTGGTGCACGAGCTCGGCGAGCTCCCCGCGCGGGTTGCGCTGCAGCTCCCGGCGCTCCTTGGCGACCTCGAGGTCGAGCTGCTCGTTCTGCGTCTTCACCGACGTGTACTCGCCCAGGGCCATCGAGATCGCGCCGGCCACCAGGCTGGCCACGCCCGCCAGCACGATCGCCCGCGGCGCCGCTCCGCCGCCGCCCACGCCGGCGACGAGCGCGGTGTTGGTCACCAGCCCGTCCATGGCGCCGAACACCGCCGGGCGCAGCCACCCGCCGGAGACGTCGGCGTGGGTGTGGCCGTGGGTCTCGGCGACCTCCTGCGGGCTGGCGACCTCGCTCACCCGTCGGCCTCCGCGCCCAGCTCGACCGGGGGCTCGACGGGCTCGGCCGGGACGGTCGCCACGGCCGGGACACCGCCGTCGGCGAGGTCGGCCGCCGCGAGCTGGCCGCAGGCGCCGTCGATGTCCTGGCCGCGGGTGTCGCGCACCGTCGTCGGCACCCCGGCCGCCCGCAGCCGGGCCACGAACTCCCGCTGCGCGGGCAGGGGGCTGGCGTCCCACGGGCTGCCGGGGGTCGGGTTGAGCGGGATGAGGTTGACGTGCGCGCGGCGCCGGGCGAGCAGCCGGCCGAGCAGGTCGGCGCGCTCGGGCTGGTCGTTCACGTCTCGGATCAGCGCGTACTCGATCGAGTAGCGGCGGCCGGTGCGCTCGGCGTAGTCGTCGGCGGCGGCCACGACCTCGGCGACCTTCCAGCGGGTGTTGACCGGCACGAGGGTGTCGCGCAGCTCGTCGTCGGGGGCGTGGAGGCTGACCGCGAGGGTGACCTGCAGCCCCTCCTCGGTGAGCTTGCGGATGCCGGGCACCACGCCCACGGTGGAGACGGTGATCGACCGCTGCGACAGGCCCAGCCCGTGCGGCGCCGGCGTGTACAGCGCCTCGAGGGTGCGGCGGACCCGGGCGTAGTTGGCCAGCGGCTCCCCCATGCCCATGAAGACGACGTTCGACAGCCGGCCGGGCCCGCCGGGCAGGTCGCCGTCGGCCATCGCCCGTGCCGCGGCCACCGCCTGCCCGATGATCTCCGCGGCCGACAGGTTGCGGGTCAGCCCGCCCTGGCCGGTGGCGCAGAAGGGGCAGGCCATGCCGCAGCCGGCCTGGCTGGAGATGCAGACGGTCGCGCGGCCGGGGTAGCGCATGAGGACGCTCTCGACCAGCGCCCCGTCGTGCAGCCGCCACAGCGTCTTGCGGGTGCGCCCGCCGTCGGCGGCCTGGTGCCGGACCGGGGTCAGCAGGCCGGGCAGCAACGCCTCGGCGAGCGTCTCGCGCGCCGCGGCCGGGACGTCGGTCATCTGCGCCGGGTCGGTGGTGCCGCGGAAGAAGTGCCGGGAGAGCTGGTCGGCCCGGAAGGCCGGCTGCCCGAGCCCGGACACGGCGGCGCGCGCCTCCTCGCGGGTCAGGTCGGCGAGGTGGCGCGGCGGCTTGCCCCGGCGGGGGGCGTCGAAGACCAGGGGCAGGGCTGTCATGGCGCCGTCCATGGTCCCACCGCTGCTGCGCCGGTGCCGGTGACGTCGCTCGCTCAGGGAGCCGGTGCGGTCGGGTCCGCAACCGTGTCGTCCGGTGCCGGCGTGCCCGTCCCCGCCCCGTCCGTCGGGGTCGGGCCGCCGGTCGGCGCCGGGTCGGTCGGCAGGGGGACGTCGGTCGGCAGGGGGACGTCGGTCGGCACGGGGACGTCCGTGGGCACGGGCACGTCGGTCGGCGGGGGGACGTCCGTGGGCACGGGGCCGCCGGTCGGCGCCGGGTCGGTGGGAGTCGTGGGGACCGGCGCCGGCTCGTCGGGGGTCCCCGTCGGCACAACGGCGGTCGGGGTGGGGACGGGGTCCGCGACCGGGACCGCGGCGGACGTGCCCGGTGTCCCGGCGACGACCCCGGCCGCCGGCGCACCGGGCAGCACGGCGGTCACGGACGCGGCCGGCGCGACGACGTCGGGACGGCCCGCCGGCGACGGGGTCGTGGTCGTCACGAACGGCGGCGGGGGCACCGCGACCACGGTCGACGGTGCGGCCGCCGAGGGCTCGGCACCACCGGTGGCCCGGGCGGTCGCGCCGGTGCCGGGGGCGTCGGCTACCTGACCCGACGACTGCTGCCGGTCCGCCGCCGGGACCGCGTCGGAGGACGACGTGGCGAGGAGGGCCGCCCCCGTGACGCCGCCGGCGACCAGCAGGCCGACGGCCACGGTCAGGCCCCTCCGCCGGCGGAGCCGCACCCGCGGACGGACGACGACGAGCGGGCGAGGGGCCTCGGGCGCGGCGGGCTCGGCGGGCTCGACCGGCGCAGCCGGCGCGGCGGGTTCGGCCGCCTCGTCGTCCGGGGGCGCGCGGTCGGGGGTCTCGTCGTCGGCGGTCTCGGCGACCACGGGCTCGTCGAGCACCGGCTCGTCGGCCGGCGCCTCGTCGTCCGGCGCCTCGTCGTCCGGCGCCTCGTCGTCCGGCGCCTGGCCGACCACGGGCTCGTCCACCACGGGCTCGTCCACCACGGGCTCGTCGTCCGGCCCCTCGTCGTCCGGCCCCTCGTCGTCCGGCGCCTCGTGGTGCGCCGCCTCGGCGGTCACCCACGCCGGGAGCCAGGCGTCGTCCCAGTCGTCCGCCGCCGGCAGGCCCGGATCCGCCGGCGGGCGGGCCTTGGCGTCCGCCGCCGGCTGCGCGTCGTCCTGCGCCGTCGTCCCCGGGTCCTCGTTCACCACTCGCCGTGATCCCTCACTCACCATGTGCAGTCAGAGCATGGTGCCGGACGGGCGCCCCCCGTGTGGGGAGGCGTGGCCGTCGGCCCGGGAGGACCCGGCTAGCGTCGCTCCGGTGACCGACGACGGGACCGGACCGACCCCGCCGGAGGACGTCGGGGTGGGCCCCTGGCCGGGCCCGTGGCCGCAGGATCCGCGCTACGACCCCGAACTGCTCGAGCACGGCGACCGGCGCAACGTCGTCGACCGGTACCGCTACTGGACGGTGGAGGCGATCGTCGCCGACCTCGACACCCGCCGGCACCCCTTCCACGTGGCGATCGAGAACTGGAAGCACGACCTCAACATCGGGACGGTGGTGCGCACGGCCAACGCGTTCCTCGCCGCGGGCGTGCACGTGGTCGGCCGGCGCCGCTGGAACCGCCGGGGCGCGATGGTCACCGACCGGTACATGCACGTGCACCACTCCCCCGACGTCGCCGCGCTGGCCGCCTGGGCCCGCGCCGCGGGGCTCCCGCTGCTCGCCGTCGACAACCTGCCCGGCGCCCGCCCGCTGGAGACCGAGCCGCTGCCGCGCGCCTGCGTGCTGCTGTTCGGGCAGGAGGGCACCGGCCTCACCGACGCCGCCCGCGACCTGGCCGACGGCGTGCTGTCGATCGCCCAGTACGGCTCGACCCGGTCGGTCAACGCCGGCGTGGCCGCCGGGATCGCGATGCACGCCTGGATCCGCCAGCACGGCGGACCGCCGCCCGGCGAGCCGCCGGGATGACAGCCCCGGCCGCAGCGGCGAGGCTGCCCGCATGAGCCGCCTCGCCGACGTGGACCTGTCGCTGCACCTGGGCAAGAAGGAGGGCAAGGAGCAGCTGGCGGCCGCGCAGCGCCGGCTGGTGCACCTGCGGCTGCTCCTCGGCGGGCAGCTCGGGTCGGGCGAGCTGGGGCCGCCGCTGTGCGTGCTGTTCGAGGGCTGGGACGCCTCGGGCAAGGGCGGGGCGATCAAGCGGCTGGTCGAGGAGCTGGACCCGCGGCACGTTCGGGTGGCCCAGTTCGCCGCCCCCTCGCACGACGAGAAGCGGCACCACTTCCTGTGGCGCTTCTGGCCGGTGCTGCCCGGCTGGGGCGGGATGGCCGTGCTGGACCGCACCTGGTACGGCCGGGTGCTGGTCGAGCGGGTCGAGGGCTTCGCCTCCGAGGCCGCATGGCAGCGGGCGTACGGGGAGATCGTCGACCTGGAGACGACGCTGGCCGCCGAGGGCATGGTGCTGGTCAAGTTCTGGGTGCACGTCTCCCCTGAGGAGCAGCTGCGCCGCTTCGAGTCCCGCCGGGACGACCCGCTGCGCGCCTGGAAGCTGACCGACGAGGACTGGCGCAACCGGGAGAAGCGCGGCGCGTACGAGGCGGCGGTCGAGGAGATGCTGCACCGCACCGACATCCCGGTGGCGCCGTGGCACGTGGTCGCCGGTGACGACAAGCGGTGGGCGCGGGTCGCCGTCGTCCGGACCGTCTGCGAGGCCATCGAGGCGGCGCTGCGCGCCCGCGGCGTCGACCCCGACGACGCATGACGCCGCTGCTGCACCTGGTGGAGCCCGCCGCGTGGCGGGCCGCGCTGGACGCCGGTGACCTGCGGCCGCCGTCGCTGGCCGAGGCCGGCTTCGTGCACCTGTCCACGCCCGACCAGGTGCACCTGCCGGCGCAGCGGCTGTTCCCCGGCCGCCGCGACCTGGTGCTGCTGGTCGTCGACCCGGCGCGGCTGACCGACCCGGTGCGGTTCGAGCCCGGGGTGCACGGCGACCCGGCCGCGATGCGCTTCCCGCACCTGTACGGCCCGCTGCCGGCCTCCGCCGTGGTCGCCGTCGTCCCGTACCGCCCACCGGCCGAGCCGGTGCTGCCGGCGCCGGACGACGCCCTCGGGCGCGCGGTCGCCTCCCTCGTCTCCCTGCGCGTCCGGCGCGCCGCCGAGGTCCGGGACGTGCCCGGGGGCGTCGCCGTCCTCGACCCCGCCTACCGGCACTCCCGGGACGACAACCGGCTGCTGCTCACCGACCCGGTCGACGACGGCACCGTCGAGGAGTCCGCCACGGAGCTCGCGCGCGACGCGGGCCTGGGGCACCGGTCCGCGACGCTGTGCTGGCCGGGCGCCGCGGCGGTCGCACAGCGGCTGGCCGAGCGGGGATGGCGCGCCGGTGAGGTCGTCGTCATGTCCCGCCCCGCCGTCCCGGGGCCCCCCGGACCGCGCGCCGTGCCGGTGCCGCAGGAGGACCTGCACGACCTGTGGCGCCGGGCGTGGCGGGCCGAGCTGCCGCCCCGGCCGGACCTGGACGAGGTGGTCGACCACCTGGTCGGGCGCGAGCACCGCAACGACCGGGTCGTCGCCGTGCACGACCTCGCCGTGCTCGAGGACGGGCGGCCGGTCGCCGCCGCGCAGCTGCGCGTCGACGGCGCCACCGCGTTCGTGGACTCGGTGCAGACCGACGCCGCCGCCCGCGGCCGCGGGCACGGGGACGCCGTCCTGGCCGCGGCGCTGGACCGCGCGGCGGCGGCCGGCTGCGACCTGGTGCTGCTCGAGGCCGCGGCCGACGACTGGCCGCGGACGTGGTACGCCCGCCGCGGGTTCACCGAGGTCGGCTCGGTGTGGATGGTCGACGCGGACGCCGGCTAGGCCGGCACGACCCAGGAGAGCAGCAGCCAGGCCACGGCCGCCGAGGGCAGCAGCGAGTCCATCCGGTCCATGAGCCCGCCGTGGCCGGGCAGCAGGTTCCCCATGTCCTTGATGCCGAGGTCCCGCTTGACCAGCGACTCACCCAGGTCGCCGAGGGTGGCGCTCACGGCCAGAGCCGCGCCGAAGAGGACGCCGCCCCACCAGGGCCCGTCGAGGGCGAGGACGACGATGGGCGTGGCGACGGCGACGCAGGCCAGCACCGAACCGGCCATGCCCTCCCACGACTTCTTCGGGCTGACGGTCGGGGCCATCGGGTGCCGGCCGAACAGCACGCCCGCGGTGTAGCCGCCGACGTCGTTGCCCACCACGGTGGCGATGAAGAGGATCACGCGGGTGGCGCCGTCGTCCGGGACGAGCAGCAGGACGGCGAAGCCGGCCAGCAGCGGCACGTAGAGCGCGACCAGGACCCCGGTCGAGGCGTCCCGCAGGTAGCCCTCCGGCCCGTCGCCCAGCCGCCACAGGAGGACGGCGAGGACGGTGAGCAGGAAGGCGACGACGAGGCCCACCGAGCCGCGGGTCCAGGCGAGCGCGACCATCGCCACCGCCCCGACGAGGACGGGGACCAGCGGCGGCTCGGCCCCGCCGGCGCGCAGGGCGCGGCTGAGCTCGACCACCGAGACGAGGACGGCCGCGCCCAGCACCAGCAGGAACGCCGGGCGGTAGACCAGCAGGGACACCAGGATGACCGCGCCGAGACCGAGCCCGACACCGATCGCGGCGACGAGGTCGCGCCCGGCCCGGCTCGGCTTCTCCGGGGGCTGCTCGGTGACCGGCAGGTCCTCGACCGGCGCCTGCCCCGCCGCGACCTGCTCCGGGGCAGCCGGCACGGGGACCTCGCGGGTCGCGGGTACGGCGAGCTCCGCCGTCGCCGGTCCGGTCGGCCCGGGCGGCGGCACGGCCGGCGGTGCCGCCTGCCCGGGACGGCGGACCAGCGGCAGCGGGCCGGTGTCGGACTCGCGTCTCATGGTCGCGGCGGGGGGACGGGCTCAGACCTCGAGGAGCTCGGTCTCCTTGTTCTTGACCGCCTCGTCGACGTGGTTCACGTGCTGGGCGGTGAGCTCGTCGAGCTCCTTCTCCGCGCGGCGCACGTCGTCCTCGCCGGCCTCGCCGTCCTTGGCGATGCGGTCGAGCTCCTCCTTGCTGCGCCGGCGGATGTTGCGGATGGCGACCTTGGCGTCCTCGCCCTTGGACCGGGCCATCTTCACCAGGTCGCGGCGCCGCTCCTCGGTCAGCTGCGGGAAGACCACGCGGATGATCTGGCCGTCGTTGGTCGGGTTGACGCCCAGGTCGCTGTCGCGGATGGCTTTCTCGATCGCCGACAGCTGGCTGTTGTCGTAGGGCTTGATGACCGCCATCCGGGCCTCGGGCACGGTGATGGAGGACATCTGCGGCACGGGCGTGGGCGCGCCGTAGTAGTCGACCATGATCTTGTTGAACATGGACGGGGCGGCGCGGCCGGTGCGCACCGAGCCGAGGTCCTCCCGAGCGACCGACAGGGCCTTGTCCATCCGCTCCTCGGCGTCGAGCAGGGTGTCGTCGATCACGGGTCTGTCCCTCCTGCGGGCGGCGCCCGTCGGGGGCCGCCTCTCCGCTGTGCTCCGGTTGCCGTCGGGGCGCCGGTCAGGCCGGCGTGCTGATCAGCGTGCCGATCCTCTCACCTGCCACCGCACGCGCGATGTTCCCGTCCTGCAGCAGGTTGAACACGACGATCGGCATCCGGTTCTCCATGGAGAGGCTGATCGCGGTGGCGTCGGCGACCTTGAGCTCGTCGGCCAGGACGGTGGCGTAGTCCAGGTCGGTGTACATCTTCGCGTCGGGGTTGGTGCGCGGGTCGTCGTCGTAGACGCCGTCGACGCCGTTCTTGGCCATCAGCAGCACCTGGCAGCCGATCTCGAGCGCGCGCTGGGCGGCCACGGTGTCGGTGGAGAAGTACGGCATGCCGGCACCGGCGCCGAAGATGACCAGCCGGCCCTTCTCCAGGTGCCGCACGGCCTTGCGCGGGATGTAGGGCTCGGCGACCTGCCCCATCGTGATCGCCGTCTGCACCCGCGTCTCCAGGCCCACCTGCTCGCAGAAGGCCTGCAGGGCCAGGCAGTTCATGACCGTGCCGAGCATGCCCATGTAGTCGGCGTGCCGGCGGTCCATGCCCGCCTGGGAGAGCTCGGCGCCGCGGAAGAAGTTGCCCCCGCCGACGACGACGGCGACCTGGGTGCCGCCGTGGACGACGTCGGCCAGCTGCTGGGCGATGCTGTGCACGATGGCCGAGTCCACGCCGACCCTGCCGCCGCCGAAGGCCTCACCGGAGAGCTTCAGCAGCACCCGCTGGTAGCCGCCGCCGTCGGCGGGCTGGAAGGCGCTGGGGGCGGACACGGTGTCGGTCAACTGCTCATCCCTCGCTCGACGGTCGTTCCGGTCGATCCTGCCTCATGCCGGGGAGCCCGACAGCCGGGCCCGGACAGCAGAAGGACCCCGCTGCCCCCCACGCCTCGCACGCTCGGCGCGGGCCCCTCAGCGGGGCCGGACGGGGACAGCGGGGTCCTCTGCTGACCGGTGTTACGCCTGGCCGACCTCGAAGCGCGCGAAGCGCTCCACGGTCAGGCCCGCCTCGTCGAGGATCTGCTTCACCGTGCGCTTGGGCTCGGTGATCGACGGCTGCTCGAGGAGGACGAAGTCCTTGTAGTAGGCGTTGACCCGGCCCTCGACGATCTTGGTGATCGCCTGCTCCGGCTTGCCCTCCTCCTTCGCCGTCTGCTCGGCGACGCGGCGCTCGGTCTCGACGGCCTCGGCCGGGACCTCGTCGCGGGTGAGGTAGCGCGGGCGGGCGGCGGCGATGTGCATCGCCAGCGACCGCGCGGCCTCCTCGGAACCGCCGCTGTACTGCACCGCGACACCGATGCCCGGGGGCAGGTCGGTGGCCCGCTTGTGCAGGTAGGTGGCGGTGGTGCCCTCGAAGACCGCGAAGCGGGAGAGGACCAGCTTCTCGCCGATGCGGGCCGACTCGGCCTCGATCAGCGCGGCGACGGTCTGGCCGTCGACCTCGGTGGCCAGCAGCGCGTCGACGTCGGCCGGCTTCTGCGCCAGCACGATGTCGAGCAGCCGCTCGCCGAGCTTGACGAAGTCGGCGTTCTTGGCGACGAAGTCGGTCTCGCAGTCGATCTCGAGCAGGGCGCCGTCCTTGCTGACGACGATGCCGTTGGTCGTCGAGCGCTCCAGGCGCTTGCCGACGTCCTTGGCGCCCTTGATGCGCAGCAGCTCGACGGCCTTGTCGAAGTCGCCGTCGGCCTCGGTGAGCGCCTTCTTGCAGTCCATCATGCCGGCGCCGGTGGCGTCGCGGAGACGCTTGACGTCGGCTGCGGTGAAGTCAGCCATGTCTCTCTTCCTGAGTGTGGTCCCGGGCTCGGGACGGCCCCGTCCAGGGGCTCGTCCCGAGCGTGCGAGGGATGAGGAGGACGGGGTCCTTACCCGTTCTGGGCGCCCTGGGTGCCGGTGTCGGTGTCGCCGGAGGCGGGGACGCCCTCGACCGGGGCGACCTCGTCGGCGGTGACGGTCGGCGCGGCGGCCGGCGTCTCGGGCAGCTCGGTGGCGGTCGCCTCGCCGGTCTGGCCGGTCAGCAGCTCGCGCTCCCAGTCGGCCAGCGGCTCGTCGCCACCGATGACGGGCTCGGCGCCGTCCTCGCGGCCGGCGTTGGCCTGCGCGGCCGAGCGGGCCATGAGGCCCTCGGCCACGGCGTCGGCCACCACGCGGGTCAGCACCGTGATGCTGCGGATCGCGTCGTCGTTGCCCGGGATCTTGTAGTCGACCTCGTCGGGGTCGCAGTTGGTGTCGAGGATCGCGACGACCGGGATGTTGAGCTTGCGCGCCTCGCCGACGGCGATGTGCTCCTTCTTGGTGTCCACGATCCAGATGGCGCTGGGCACCTTCTGCATGTCGCGGATGCCGCCGAGGCTGCGCTCGAGCTTGGCCTTCTCGCGGCTGAGGACCAGCTGCTCCTTCTTGGACAGGCTGACCAGCACGCCGGTCTGCTCCATGTCCTCGAGCTCCTTGAGCCGCTGGAGCCGCTTGTGCACGGTCTGGAAGTTGGTGAGCATGCCGCCCAGCCAGCGCTGGTTCACGTAGGGCATGCCGACGCGCTGCGCCTGCTCGGCGACGACCTCCTGCGCCTGGCGCTTGGTGCCGACGAACAGGATCGACCCGCCGTGCGCGACCGTCTGCTTGACGAACTCGTAGGCGTTGTCGATGTACCCGAGCGTCTGCTGCAGGTCGATGATGTAGATGCCGTTGCGCTCGGTGAAGATGAAGCGCTTCATCTTCGGGTTCCAGCGACGGGTCTGGTGCCCGAAGTGGACGCCGCTGTCGAGCAGCTGCTTCATGCTGACGACTGCCATGGTCGCCTCTCTGTACGCACGCGACCGCCGGGCGGTCGCGCATCTCGGTTGTCGCGGGCACCGGGTGGTGCGCCGCCCTGGCGTCCAGGCGCCACACCACCCCGCGGAGGACCACGGGGACCGAGGTGGCGACCACCCCGCTGGTTCAGCGGCGGGGTTCGAGGACGCGCGAAGTCGACCCACCGGAGCGGGCCGCACCGGACAGCATACGCGCCGCCGGGAGCGCCCCTCCCGCCCGTCCACCGGCGGCGGCCGGCGTCCACAGCCGGCCGCCGGCGCCGTCCCGGTGGCCCGCGTCGGCCGAGGGTGGCGGGGTGCCCCCGCGCCTGCTTGCCGCCCTGCTCCTCCTGGCCTGCCTGGTCGTCGCCGGGCCGGCGACCGCGGCCCCGGATCCACCCGCCCGGCTCCCCGCCGGCGGCGTCTGGGTCCCGCCGGTGCCGGGGCCGGAGGTGACCCGCGCGTTCGAGGCGCCGGGCTCGCCCTACGGGCCCGGGCACCGCGGCGTCGACCTGGCCGCCGCACCGGGCGCGGTGGTGGTCGCCGCCGGCGACGGCGTCGTGGCGTTCGCCGGCGCGGTGGCCGGCCGGCCGGTGGTCAGCATCGACCACCCCGGGGGCCTGCGGACGACGTACGAGCCGGTCGAGCCCTCCGTGGGCGCCGGGCAGCGGGTGACGAGCGGCTCCCCGGTCGGCACGCTGGCCGCGGGCCACGCGGGCTGCCCGGCGCCGGCCTGCCTGCACTGGGGGCTGCGCCGCGGGGAGACCTACCTCGACCCGCTGCAACTCCTCGCGTCGCCGCGGATCCGCCTGCTGCCCCCGGGGTGAGCCCGGCTCAGGCGATGTCGGCGAGCTTGGTGCGCAGGTGCAGCACGGCCTTGGTGTGCAGCTGGCAGATGCGGCTCTCGGTCACCCCGAGGACGCGGCCGATGTCGGCCAGGGTGAGCCCCTCGAAGTAGTAGAGGCTCACGACCACCTTCTCCCGCTCGGGGAGCTGCTCGACGGCGCGGGCCAGCAGCTGCCGGGCCTCGCCGTGCTCGGCCATGGCCTGCGGGTCGAGGGCGGAGGTGTCCTGCAGGGTGTCGACCAGCCGCGGGGCGCCGCCGTCGTCGTCGGTGAGGAGCTCGTCGAGGGCGACCACGTTGACCAGGGAGAGCTGGCCGAGGAACTTGCGGACCTCCTCGACGTCCATGTCCATCTCCGCGGCCACCTCCTCGTCGGAGGGGCTGCGCTGGAGCCGGCTCTCCAGGGCGGCGATGGTCTTCTCGAACTGGCGGGCCCTGCTGCGCACCGAGCGCGGGATCCAGTCCGTCGTCCGCAGCTCGTCGATGATCGCGCCGCGGATGCGCGCCATCGCGTAGCTCTCGAACTTGACCTCGCGGGAGGGCTGGTAGCGGGTGATCGCGTCGATGAGCCCGAAGGTGCCGTAGGAGGCGAGGTCGGCCTGCTCGACGTGGGCGGGCAGCCCCGAGCCGACCCGGCCGGCGACGTACTTGACCAGCGGCGCGTAGTGGAGGATCAGCCGGTCCCGCAGGGCCGGGTCGCGGTCGGCGACGTAATCGCGCCACAGCGCGGCGATCGCCGCGTCGGTGTCCTCGTTCGACTCGTCGATCGCGTCGATCGTCGCCTCGGGCACGGTGTGGCTCCCCCGCTCGCTCATGGGTCCGCCGGGACGGTCCCTGGTGGGCTTCGCAGACCAGTATCGGCAGCCGGAGGCCGGCTCACGCGCGCGGATGGGCCTGGGCGTGCACCGCACGGAGCCGCTCGACCGTCACGTGCGTGTAGATCTGCGTGGTCGCGAGGCTAGCGTGGCCGAGCAGCTCCTGGACCGAACGCAGGTCGGCGCCGCCCTCGAGCACGTGCGTGGCGGCGGAGTGGCGCAGTCCGTGCGGACCGACGTGCGGGGCGCCGGGGGTCGCGGCGACCGCGGCCTGCACCGTCCGGCGGGCCTCCCGCGGGTCGAGCCGGCCGCCGCGGGCACCGAGCAGCAGGGCGGGGCCGGACCGGTCGGTGACCAGGGCCGGGCGCCCGCGGGTCAGCCAGGCGTCGAGGGCGCGCTCGGCGGGCGCGCCGTAGGGGACGCTGCGCTCCTTGCGCCCCTTGCCCAGGACCCGCAGCAGGCGGCGGCCGCGGTCGACGTCGTCGACGTCCAGGCCGACCAGCTCGCTGACCCGGATGCCGCTGGCGTAGAGCAGCTCGAGGACGAGCGCGTCGCGCAGGCCGACGGGCTCCTCCGCGCCTGCGGCGGACTCGACGACGGCGCGGGCCTGGTCCGGTGCCAGCACGTCGGGCAGCGTCCGGTGCGCCTTGGGGCTGACCAGCCGGAGTCCGACGTCCTCGGGGGTCAGCCCGGTCCGGCGCAGCCACCGGGTGAACGACCGGGCCGCCGCGGCCCGCCGGGCCGTGGTGGCCCGGCTGTCGCCGGTGGTGCGGCCCTTGGCCAGCCAGCTGCGCAGGGCCGCGAGGTCGAGGTCGTCGACGCGGGTGCCGCTGCGCCGGGCGAGGTGGTCGAGCAGCGACACCGCGTCGGAGACGTAGGCGCGGAGCGTGTGCTCGGACAGCTCCCGGGCGCCGGTCAGGTGCGCCTCGTAGTCGTCCAGGGCTGCCGCGAGGGCAGGCGGCAGCGCGGCGCGCACCTCCGCCGTCGAACCGGACACCCCGCGACGGTCCGTCGGCGCGGGAGGCAGGTCAAGCGGGCACGCCGGTCCGGCCCGCGCCGGCCGCTCCCCGGACGGTGGTAGGGATCCGGTGTGGCCCACGACTTCGACACGCTGCTCCGCCTCCACCCCCGCGGGGAGGGCGCGTTCGAGAACGAACCGCTGGTGTCCGGGCACCTGTACGGCGGCTACACGCTCGCCCTCGCGGTGCGCGCGGCGGCCGCCACCGTGCCGGCGGGCCTCCTGCCCCACTCCGTGCACGCGGTGTTCCCGGCCGGCGGCGACCTCGGCGAGCCGCTGCGGCTGGACGCGCGCACCGTCCGCGACGGACGGTCCAGCGCCGTGCGCCTGGTGACCGTGACGCAGGGGCGGAGCACCCCGTTGCTGCTCACCGCCTCCTTCCACGCCGGCGGCGAGGGGCCCGACTGGCAGGCGCCGCACCCGCCGCTGCCCGCACCGCCGGAGGACGTCGCGCCCGACGAGGTGCGCCTGATGGGCATGGACCCCTTCGAGTTCCGGCCCGCGGGACGGCACCGCGTCGACGGCGGCGCCGACGTCTTCGACCCCCTGCACCCGTACTGGGTCCGGCCGCACCTGCCGCTGGCCGACGACCCGGGCCTGCACGCCGCGGTGGTCGCGTTCGTCTCGGACTACATGGTGTTCTCGGCGGCACAGGTGCCCGGCTCCCCTCCCCCGCCGGAGACCAGGGGCGTGACCATGGACCACACCCTGTGGTTCCACCGACCGGCCGAGGCCGGCGACTGGCTGCTGTACTCCGCGGACCCGGTGCGCGTCTGCGGCGACCGCGGCCTGGTCCGCGGCGCCGTCCGCGACCGCACCGGTGCGGTGCTGGCGTCGTTCGCGCAGGAGGTGCTGACCTTCCCGCCGCGGGGCTGACGCTCCCGGGCCACGCGGCGTCACCGACGGGGCGGTCGCGGGCGCGGCGCCAGCCGCCAGCCCGTCCCGGTCCACTCGACCAGGCCGGCCACCTCGAGCGCGGGCAGCTGCTGGAGGACCTCCACCACGCTGCAGCCGGCCACGGCCGCGAGCCGTTCCGGGCTCACCCCGTGGCGCACCGGGCAGGCGTCCAGCACGCGGCGGGCGAGGTCGGACAGCTCGTCGCGGACGTCGACCGCCGCCTCCCGTGGCGGCGCCAGGTCCTCACCCAGCCGGCCGACCTCCTCGATGACGTGCGCGGCGGTGCCGACAAGCACCGCCCCGGACTCGCGTTCCCGGACCAGCTCGTGGCAGCCGACGCTCATGGCGCTGGTCACCGGGCCGGGCACCGCCATGACCGGCCGGCCCAGCCGGCGGGCACGGCGGGCGGTGGCCTGCGCTCCCGAGCGGGCCGCCGCCTCGACGACCACCGTGCCGCGGGTCAGCGCCGCGATGAGCCGGTTGCGGACCAGGAACCGGTGGCGGTGGGGTGCCGCGCCCGGCGGCCACTCGCTGACGACGAGCCCCTCCTCCGCGATCCGCTCCAGCAGCGCGCCGTTGCCGCTCGGGTAGGCCCGGTCGACCCCGCAGGCCAGCACCGCCACCGTCGGCGCCCCGGCGGCGAGCGCGCCCCGGTGGGCGGCGGCGTCGATGCCGTAGGCGCCGCCGGAGACGACCGTCCAGCCACGCTCCCCCAGCCGGTGACCCAGGTCGCCGGCCACGTGCTCGCCGTAGGCCGTCGAGGCCCGCGCACCGACCATCGCGACCGACCGCTCGACGACGTCACCCAGCCGCCCGGGGCCGCGCACCCACAGCGCGACCGGCGGGACGAGCGCCGTCGTCCGGTCCGCCTGGTCCGGGGAGCGCGGGTCCTCGGTCGCGGCGGCCACCGTGAGGGCGTGCAGCGGGGCGTGCGGCCACTCGTCGTCCTCGGGGACGACCAGCCGGCCCCCGCGGCGCTGCGCACGGCGCAGGTCGGCCAGGCTGGCGTCCTGCTCGGCGCGGACGCCCACCAGCGCCTGCACCGGAGCGGGTGCCGCGCCGGCTCGCAGCGCCCGGACCGCCGCCACGGGCCCGGCCTCCTCGACGAAGCTCCAGACGGCGACGCTGCCCGGCTCGGCGGCCCGGCTGAGCCACGCCCGGGCGCGGCGGACGACCGCCGGGTCGCCCCGCTCCCCCGCCGCCGAGGCGAGGTCGGCGTCGAGGTCGGACACGGACCGGTCGGGGGCGGTCATGCCGCCACCCGCTGCAGCCGCATGCCCAGCGCCTCGGCGACGTGCTCGCGGTCGGGGACGGGTCGGCCGGCCAGGTCGGCGAGGGTCCAGGCCACCCGCAGCACCCGGTCGAGGCCGCGGACCGAGAGGATGCCGCGCTCCAGGGCCCGCTCCGCGAGCACCGACGCCGACCGGGGCACCACCCAGCGCTCGCGCAGCAGGCGGCCGGGCACCTGCGCGTTGAGTGCCAGGCCGCTGCCCCGCAGGCGTTCGGCGGCGGCGGCCCGCGCCGCGGCGACCCGCGCCGCGACGACCGCCGAGGACTCGGGTGGGTCGGTGCCGTCCAGCCAGGCGGCGCGGGTGACCGGTGGCAGGTCGACGCGCAGGTCGATCCGGTCGAGCAGCGGGCCGGACAGCCGGGACCGGTACCGCCGCCGCTCGGCCGCCGAGCACGTGCAGGCCGCGTCCCCCGCCGCCGACGCGCAGGGGCAGGGGTTCGCCGCCAGCACCAGCTGGGCGTGGCACGGGAACGTCGCGGCGCCGGAGGCCCGCGAGATGGTCACCGACCCCCGCTCGAGCGGCTGGCGGAGGGTGTCCAGGACCGCCCGCGGGAACTCGGGGCTCTCGTCGAGGAAGAGGACCCCGCGGTGGGCGCGGCACAGCGCGCCGGGCCGGATCAGGCCCGAGCCGCCGCCGACGAGGGCGGCCATGGTGGCCGAGTGGTGCGGCGCCTCGAAGGGCGGCCGGCTCACCAGCGGCGCCCCGGGCGGCAGCGTGCCGGCGACGGAGTGGATCGCGGTGACCTCGAGGGCGGCCTGCTCGTCGAGCGGCGGCAGCAGGCCGGGCAGCCGCTCGGCGAGCATCGTCTTGCCCGCGCCCGGGGGCCCGGCGAGGAAGAGGTGGTGGCCGCCCGCGGCGGCGACCTCGACGGCACGCCGGCCGACGGCCTGCCCGACGACGTCCCCCAGGTCCGGGACCGGCGGCGGCTCCGGCAGCGGGCCGCGGGCGTGCGGCCGCAGCGGGGCGCGGCCGGTGAGGTGGGCCAGCAGCTCCCGCAGCGAGGCCACCGGGAGGACGACGACGCCCTCGACGAGCGCGGCCTCGTCGGCGTTGCCCAGCGGGACGACGACCTCCCGGTGGCCCGCCCGCCGGGCCGCGAGCACCGCCGGGAGCACGCCGCGGATGGCCCGCACGGTGCCGTCGAGGCCCAGCTCCCCGAGCAGCACGAGGTCGGCCACGGACGCCGACGGGACCGCCTCGGCCGCGGCCAGCACCCCGGCGGCCAGCGCCAGGTCGAACCCGCTGCCCTGCTTCGGCATGGACGCCGGGGACAGGCCGATGGTCACGCGGCGCAGCGGCCACTGGCCTCCTGCGTTGACCACGGCGGCACGCACCCGGTCGACCGACTGGCGGACCACCGCGTCGGGTAGCCCGACGAGGACCACCTGGGGCACGCCGGCCGACATGTCGACCTCGACCTCGACCAGGGCGCCGGAGACGCCGGCCAGCCCGACCGACCACGTGCGGGCGAGGCTCATGAGAACGCCGCCTGCAGGTGCGTGACCACCGCGGGACCGGCGGGCCGCACCAGCACGCCCACGACGTCGAAGCGCAGGTCGGGCGCGTGCTCCTCGTGCGAGGCCAGCCACCGCTGCGCCAGCAGCCGCAGCCGGCGCTGCTTCGCGGGCGTGACGGCCTCGACCGGGTGCCCGAAGCCGACCTCGCGCCGGGTCTTGACCTCGCAGAAGACGATCGCCGAGCCGTCACGGGCGACGATGTCGAGCTCGCCCTCCCGGCACCGCCAGTTCTGGTCGAGCAGCCGCAGGCCGCGGTCGGTCAGGTAGCGCGCGGCGATCCGCTCACCGCGCCGGCCCAGTTCCGTCGTCGTTCGCACCCGGCGACCGTGACCGGTCCGCGCAGCGGGGACGACGGCTCGCCGGGGTCTGTGGACACGGTCGCCCCCTGTGGACGGCGGACCGCGGGGCGTCGGCGGTGCGCGGGAGCCTCAGCGCGTGGTCGACGCAGCGGACAGTGCCCGGTCAGGGCAGGCGGGGGCCGTCCGGCAGCTCGAGGTCCGGCTTGTCCAGTTCCTCGACGTTGACGTCCTTGAAGGTCAGCACCCGCACGTTCCGCACGAACCGCGCCGGCCGGTACATGTCCCACACCCAGGCGTCGGAGAGCTTGAGCTCGAAGAACACCTCACCGCCGGCCTCGCGCACCTGCAGGTCGACCGAGTTGGCCAGGTAGAAGCGCCGCTCGGTCTCCACCACGTAGGTGAACTGGCGGACGATGTCCCGGTACTCGCGATAGAGCTGCAGCTCCATCTCGGTCTCGTACTTCTCCAGGTCCTCGGTGCTCATCGCGGCTCTCCGGAGACGGTGCGCATGGGTCCATCATCGACCATCGGTCCGGAGACGGTCAGGTGGGCGTCGCGCGCGGCGTGTGCGGCCGCCGCGCGGGCCACGTTGACGAAACGCCGGCGGTGCTCGGGGCAGGGTCCGTGGCGGTCGAGGGCGGCGCTGTGCGCGTCGGTGATGTAGCCCTTGTGCAGGGCGAAGTCGTACTCCGGCCAGCGCTCGTGCAGGTCCGCCATGATCCGGTCCCGCGTCACCTTGGCCAGCACCGAGGCGGCGGCCACGCAGGCGGCGACGCGGTCGCCCTTCCAGACCGCGAGCGTCGGCCGGGCGAGGCCGCTGACGGGGAAGCCGTCGGTCAGGACGTAGTCGGCGCCGGGGTCCAGCGCCCACACGGCCCGGCGCAGCGCCTCGATGTTGGTGACGTGCATGCCGCGGGCGTCGAGGTCGGGCACGGGCATCACGACCACCGACCACGCGACGGCGCGGTCGACGACCTCGTCGTAGACCCGCTCGCGGGCGGCGGCGGTGAGCAGCTTCGAGTCGGCCAGGCCCGGCACCCGCCCGCGCCGCCCGGCGGGCAGGACGCAGGCCGCGGCCACCAGCGGCCCGGCACACGCGCCGCGGCCGGCCTCGTCGGCTCCGGCGACGGCGGAGAAGCCCCGGCGGCGCAGGGAGCGTTCCATGTCCCACAGCGCGTCGGGCCGGTCGTCCACGACCGGACCACGGCCGGCCGGGGCGCGGGCGGGACGGGGAGGGGCGGTACGGACTGCCATCGCGTCCCGACCCTACGACGGCCCGGCGACGGGACGACGCAGCACCGGGACGACGGGTACCGGGACGGCAGGTGGCGGGACCGCCGCACGTGGAGGACGGCCCGCCCGGCCGCGGACGCGCCACGAGCCGGCCCCCGGGTCTCGGGAGGGGCCGGCTCGTGGACGGGTGCGACCGGGGACCGGTCGCGGGCGCCGGGCCGGATCGCTGAGGAGGCGAACCGTCCGGTCCGGCGCGCCCGGTGCGGTCGGCGGTGGAGAGCCGCCAGCGCACCGGGGGTCGGGGTCAGACCTCGGCGGTCTCGGCGGGGAGCACCGCGTGGGCGCCGCAGGTGCAGCCGCCGCCCGACGAGCGGGAGGAGAGCACCAGGGAGACGGCGTGGGCGCGGTCGCGGGCACCCAGCTTGCGCAGGATGGCCTTGACGTGGCTCTTGACCGTGTCCTCGCTGATGAACAGGTTGCGGCCGATCTGGCGGTTCGACTGGCCCTGGAGCAGCTCGTCGAGGACGTCGGACTCGCGGCGGGTCAGCGGGACCTCGGGGGCGAAGGGCTTGGCGGCCGGGGTGGCCGAGGGCTCCACCCGGCGGATCTGCGGGTCGACCACGGTGCGGCCGGCGCGGGCGGCCAGGATGGCCCAGCCCAGGAGCGTCGGGCTCGTGTTGACCATCAGGTAGCCGCGGACACCGGCGGCGACGGCCTCGTTGACCACGGCCGGGTCCTCCGAGGTGGCCAGGGCCACGATGGCGACCCGGGGGAAGCGGCGGCGCAGGTCGCGGCAGGCGGCCAGGGTGGCCGCGCGGCCGGAGCCGAGCTCGACGACGACGGCGTCGGGGCGGGCGGTCTCGACCAGGGTCAGCGCCCGGCGCAGCTCGCCCGGGGTGCCGACCGACTGCATCCCGGCGGTCTCGTTGATCATGCTGACCAGCCCGCGGCGAAGGACCGGGGCGTCGGCGAGGATGAGCACGCGGGTGACGCCGCGGGCGGTGCTCGCCATGGGTGCAGACACTGTCGGACTCCGTTTCACACGTTCGGGGTGGGGCTTGCACACCATCCATCGGACGAGTGAGAGAACTGCTTGACACCTTTCCGGACATTTTTTCCGCCATTCTCGGATTCGTCCGGAACGGCGGTGCGAGTAACACCGGTAACAGGTGCGCGGATTGTCGACATGGCGATGCGCCATTCCGCGACCATTCCGCCGTCGTGGGTCGCCCGCCGACGTCACCGCACCGGAGGCCGGGGCACGGCGCGACCGCCGGTGGTGCGCCCACCCCCGGGAGGGACGCCGGACCGGTCCCGGCGGAGGGACCGGACGGCGATCAGGCCGCGTGCGGGCCCGGGGAACGGCGTCGGGAACCGCCCTGGGGACGGCTCCGCCGGCGCCGCCGCCAAGCGACGACCGGCACCGCCCCCACCAGGCCGAGCACGTGCGGCGCGGCCACCGCGGCGGCGCCGGTGAGCTGGACGCCCGGGGCGGCCGCCCCCTGGATGTCGGGCGAGTCGAGCGTGCCGAACCGGTCGAGGGGCCAGACGATCACCGCGGCCTTGCCGATGACGTCGTCCACGGCGATCGTCCCGGCGTACTGGTCGTCCACGTGGGAGCGTGAGTCGGCCGAGGCCGACCGGTGGTCGCCCATGACCCACAGCCGGCCCTCGGGCACGGTCACCGGGCCGAACCCGCGGGTCTCGATGGGGGTGTCCTGGTAGATGTAGGGCTCGTCGAGCGGTTCCCCGTCGACGACGACGCGCCCCTCCGGGTCGCAGCACTGGACGGTCTGGCCGCCGACGGCGATGACGCGCTTGACGTAGTCGTCCTCGCTGGGCGGGGCCACCCCGACCGCGCGGCCGAGCCACAGCAGCCCGCCGGACACCCAGTTGCCGGGCTCGGCGACCTGGACCTCCGGCGACCAGGTCTCGGGGCCCTCGAAGACGACGATGTCGCCGGGCTCGGGCTCGCCGAACCAGTAGGGCACCTTGTTCACCAGCACGCGGTCGCCGGTGCAGCCGGTGCAGCCGTGCAGCGTGGTCTCCATCGACCCCGAGGGGATGAAGAAGGCCTGCACGAGGAATGTCTTGACCAGCAGCGCGAGCACGAACGCCACCAGCAGCAGCACCGGGAGCTCACGCAGCAGCGAGGGCTTCTTGCCGGGCTCGGTGCGGCGCCGGCCGCCCCACCACCGGCGGGCGCCGGCCGGAGCCGCGGTGTCCGAGCGGTCGTCTGGCCCGCGCTCGCCGGGCCGGCGGTCGTCGGGTCCCTCGTCCCCCGGGACGACGTCGGCGGGTCCCCCGTGCCGGTCGCTGCTCATCGAGGATCAGCGTACGGGCGCGGGAGACCCGCCGTGTCGAGGCAGGGAGGGCCGGCGCAGCGTGTCAGCGCGCGACGGTCTCGCGCTTCTCCTTGATCTTGGCGGCCTTGCCGCGCAGCTCGCGGAGGTAGTACAGCTTGGCCCGACGCACGTCACCGCGGGTCAGCACCTCGATCTTCTCCACGACCGGGGTGTGCACCGGGAAGGTGCGCTCCACGCCGACGCCGAAGCTGACCTTGCGGACGGTGAAGGTCTCGCGGATGCCGCCGCCCTGGCGGCGGATGACGACGCCCTGGAAGACCTGGATGCGCGAGCGGTTGCCCTCGACGACGCGCACGTGCACCTTGACGGTGTCACCGGGGCGGAACTCGGGGATGTCGTCGCGCAGCGAGTCGGCGTCGAGTACGTCCAGGGTGTTCATCGTCGGCAGTCCTCAGCTCTAGCGGTGGTCTCAGCGGTGGGGGGGGGGGGGGGGGGGGGGGGGGGGGGGGGGGGGGGGGGGGGGGGGGGGGGGGGGGGGGGGGGGGGGGGGGGGGGGGGGGGGGGGGGGGGGGGGGGGGGGGGGGGGGGGGGGGGGG
>NZ_JBJGZX010000018.1:0-84119 GCF_054050735.1 Blastococcus sp. SYSU D00813 | reverse complement strand
CCCCCCCCCCCCCCCCCCCCCCCCCCCCCCCCCCCCCCCCCCCCCCCCCCCCCCCCCCCCCCCCCCCCCCCCCCCCCCCCCCCCCGACGGGTGCACCATGGCCGGGTGCCCGGCTCCGCCGCCGATCGGCTGGCCCGGCTGGCCGACGGCTACCTGGTCACCCAGCTGCTGCACGTCGCGATCGCCCTCGGCGTGCCGGAGGCGCTCGCCCGCGGTCCCCGCGACGCCGGGGACCTGGCCGCCGAGCTCGGCGCCCGGCCCGGGCCGCTGCGCCGGGTGCTGCGCGGCCTGGCCGCCGAGGAGGTGCTCGAGGAGGACGGCGAGGGGCGCTTCGCCCTCGGCGCCACCGGCCGCCTGCTGCTGGCCGGCGTCCCCTCGTCGCTGCGCGGCGCGGTGACGGCCCGGGCGGAGGTCTACTACGGGGCGGCCGCCGGCCTGCTGGACGCCGTCCGCAGCGGCGGGACGCCGTTCGAGCTGGTGCACGGGCAGCCGTTCTTCGCGGCCCTGTCCGCGGCGCCCGAGCGGCTCGCGGCCTTCCAGGCGTCCATGGCCGACCGCTCGGCCCGCGAGGCCGGCGCCGTGGTGGCGGCCTACGACGTCGCCCGCCTCGGATCCGTGGTCGACGTCGGCGGCGGCGACGGGACGCTGCTGCGTGCGGTCCGCGGGCGCGCGCCGCACGCCGAGGTCACGCTGTTCGACCTCGCGGAGGTCGTCCGGGGCAGCGACCTGCCGGCCGTCGGCGGGGACTTCTTCGCGCAGGTCCCCGCCGGCGCCGACGCCTACCTGCTCTCCCGCGTGCTGCACGACTGGGACGACGCCGACGCCCTCGGGGTGCTGCGCTCCTGCCGTGCGGCGATGCGCCCGGACTCGCTGCTGCTCGTCGTCGAGGCGGTGGTCCCGGAGCGGGCGGTCGACGACCCGGCGGCGGTGCGCATGGACCTGCACATGCTGGTGCTGCTGCACGGCCGCGAGCGGACCGCGGCCGAGTACGGCGCCCTCCTCGACGCCGCCGGCCTGCGGCTCACCGCCGACGTCCCGACCGCCGCCGGGGTGCACGTCCTGGAGGCCCGCCCCCGGTAGCGGACCCGCTCAGGACCCGGTGACGCGGGCGACGTCGCGGCGCCCCGAGGTCCACAGCAGCAGTTCCATGGGATCGCCCTCGAGCGTGGGCCCGCCCGTGCCGACGCGCTTCTCCACGCCCGGGACGTCGGCCCGCCGCAGGGTCACCCCGCCGCGCACCCGCCGGGCGAACAGCGTCGCGGTGCGCCACAGCAGGTCGCGGTCGGCGCGCGGGAGGTCGCGGGGCTCCCAGCCGGGCTGGGCGCGGCGGACGTCCTCGTGGTGGATGGCGTACTCGCCGCTGTTCACCAGGTCGCCCACGACCGGCCAGCCCATCGGCGTCCAGCGCGGCGCTCCTGCCCGCACCTGCGCGACCACCTCGGTGAAGGGCGTCGAGGTCCGGTAGCGCTCCTCCAGCCGGGCGGAGTGCGCGTGCAGGCGCCGCCCGACCGGGAGGGTCTCCAGCGCGTACCCCGGTCCGGCGTCGGGCCGCCGGTCCCGGACGACGAGGTGCGCGGCCAGGTGCCCGGTGGTCCACCCCTCGCAGCAGGTCGGCGCGTCGGGGCCGAGGGTGTCGAGGAGGTCGGCCAGGGCGGCGCGCTCGCGGACGGCCAGCGGCGGCGGAGGTGAGGTCGTCACCGCGCGAGGTCTACCAGGCGCGCTCGCGGAATGCAGCGGCCGGCCCGGCGTTGAGCGGTTAGCGTGCCTAACGAGACGCGCCAGCGTCGTGAGCCACCACAGAGGAGAGCCGTGTCCCGCCGCCGAGACGCCGTGGTCCGGCGCGGACTCCGCCACATCGGGCTGGCCGTCCGCGAGCAGCCCGGGATGTTCAGCCTGGCGGTCGCCGCCAGCAGCCTCTACGGCGCGACGACCGTGGCCAGCGCCTACGTCATCGGCGGGATCACCGACCGCGTGGTCCTCCCGGCCTTCGACGAGGGCTCGACCACCGGCGCCGCGCTCACCCTCTCGGCCGTCGTCGTCCTCGGCGTCGCGCTGCTCAAGATCGTCGGGATCCTCGGCCGCCGGCTGTTCGCCGGGATCATGGGCTACCGGCTGCAGGCCGACTACCGCCGCCGGGTCACCGGCCAGTACCTGCGGCTGCCGCTGTCGTGGCACCAGCGCCACCCGACCGGGCAGCTGCTGTCCAACGCCAACTCCGACGTCGAGGCCGCCTGGTTCTTCGTCTCGCCGCTGCCGTTCGCCGTCGGCGCGATCGTGATGATCGCCATCACGGTCGGCGCGCTGCTGGTCACCGACCCGCTGCTGGCGGTCATCGGGCTGGTCGTGTTCCCGGCCGTGTTCCTCGTCAACGTCGTGTACTCGCAGGTGATGAGCCCGCGGATGCAGCGGGCCCAGCAGCTGCGGGCCGAGGTCAGCGAGATCGCCCACGAGAGCTTCGACGCCGCCCTGGTCGTCAAGACCCTCGGCCGGGAGGACGTCGAGACCGGGCGTTTCGCCGCCAAGGCCGGCGAGCTGCGGGACGGGCTGGTGGCGGTGGGGCGGGTCCGCGGGCTGTTCGACCCGCTCATGGAGGCGCTGCCCAACCTGGGCACGCTCGCCGTCCTGCTCGTCGGCGCCGGCCGGGTCGCCGACGGCGCCACCGACGCCGGCGACCTCGTCTCGATCGCCTACCTGTTCACCCTCCTTGCGCTGCCGATCCGCGCGATCGGCTGGGTGCTCGCCGACCTGCCGCGGGCGCTGGCCGGCTTCGACCGGGTCACCCCGGTCCTGGCGGCCACGGGGGAGACCCCGTACGGGGACGCCACCGCCCCGGCCGGGGACGGCGGTGCCGTGCTCGCGCTGGACCGGGTCGGCTACGCGTTCGACGACGCGGCACGCCCCACCCTCTCCGACATCACCTTCGACGTGCCGGCGGGCTCCACCGTCGCCGTGGTCGGCCCGACGGGGTCGGGCAAGTCGACGCTGGCCGGCCTGCTGGTGCGGCTGGTCGACCCGGTCGACGGCACCGTCCTGGTCGACGGGGTGGACCTGCGCCGGCTGCGCGAGGGCGAGCTCAGCGACCGTGCCGCCTTCGTCGCGCAGGGCACCTTCCTCTTCGACGACACCGTCCGCGGCAACGTCACGCTGGGCGGCGACTTCACCGACGCCGAGGTGCTCGCCGCGCTGCGGACCGCGGCCGCCGACGATTTCGTCGCCCGGCTGCCCGAGGGGCTGGACACCCGGGTGGGGGAGCGCGGCGCGAGCCTGTCCGGCGGGCAGCGGCAGCGGATCGCGCTGGCCCGCGCTGTCGTCCGCCGGCCCCGGCTGCTGGTGATGGACGACGCGACCAGCGCCGTCGACCCCGCCGTGGAGGCCCGCATCCTCGACGCCCTGCGGGACACCGACCCGCCGGCGACCGTGGTCGTCGTCGCCTACCGGCAGGCCACCATCGCGCTCGCCGACGAGGTGGTCTGGCTGGAGGGCGGCCGGGTGCTGGCCCGGGGCAGCCACGAGCAGCTGCTCGCCGAGGTCCCCGGCTACGCCGCCCTCGTGCGCGCCTACCAGCAGGACGAGGTGGCCGCGTGAGCGGGCCCGCGGGCGCACCGAGGAGGAACCGGTGACCACCGCCGAGATCGCCGACCGCTCCGAGGGTGCGCTGCAGACGCTGCGCCGCGGGCTGCGGATGATGCCCGAGTTCCGCCGCGGGCTGCCCGCCACCTTCGCCCTGGCCCTCGTGGCGACCGCCGGTCGGGTGGTCGTGCCCATCGCCGTGCAGCAGGTCATCGACCGCGGCCTGGCCGCCCCCGGCGGGCCGGACCTCGAGGTCGTGCGTGACATGGTGGCCCTGTGCGCCGCCGTGGTGCTGGTGACGGCGTTCGCCGTGTACCGGATGAACGTCCGGCTGTTCCGCACCACCGAGACGGCGCTGGCCGGGCTGCGCACCCGGGCCTTCCGGCACGTGCACGACCTGTCGGTGCTGCACCAGCAGGGGCAGCGGCGCGGCTCCCTGGTCTCCCGGGTGACCAGCGACGTCGACCAGCTGTCGACCTTCATGCAGTGGGGCGGCGTGCTGGGCGTGGTCAGCCTCGGCCAGCTGCTCGTCGCGACCGTGGTCATGTTCGTCTACTCGTGGCAGCTCACCCTGCTGGTGCTGGCCTGCTTCGTGCCGCTGGCCTACGCGGTGCGCTTCTTCGCCCGGCGGCTGGCGCGGGTCTACGGCGTGGTCCGGGAGCGGGTCGGCGACGTGCTCGCCGCCGTCTCGGAGTCGGTCGTCGGTGCCTCGACGGTGCGGGCGTACGGCGTGCGCGAGCGGACCGCCGCCCGCATCGACCGGGCGATCGGCCGGCACTACCGCGCCCAGGTCGAGGCGCAGAAGACCACGGCCGCCGTCTTCGTCAGCGGCGAGTTCGTGGCCTCGGTCGCCAACGCCGCGGTCATCGTCGTCGGCGTCCTGCTCGGGCTGGCCGGGGACATCACCGCCGGGACCCTCATCGCCTTCCTCTTCCTGGTCTCGCTGTTCGTCGCGCCGGTGCAGACCGCCAGCGAGGTGCTCAACGAGGCGCAGAACGCCGTGGCCGGCTTCCGCCGGGTGCTCGACGTGCTCGACACCGAGCCCGACGTGCGCGACCCGGCGCTCGACGGCTCGGCCCACGAGCTGCCCGACGGGCCGCTCGGTGTCCGCTTCGACGGCGTCGTCTTCCGGTACGCGCCCGGCGCGCGCCCGGCGCTGGCCGGCGTCGACCTGCAGATCGCCCCCCGGCGGCGGGTGGCGATCGTGGGGGAGACCGGGTCGGGGAAGACCACGTTCGCCAAGCTCGTGACCCGGCTGATGGACCCGACGGAGGGCCGGCTGCTGCTGGGCTCCGACGACGCCGGCTGGGTGCCGCTGGACGAGGTCGCCTTCGCGTCGCTGCGCCGGCGGGTGGTGATGGTGCCGCAGGACGGCTACCTGTTCGACGCGAGCATCGCCGCCAACGTGCGGTACGGCCGGCCCGGGATCAGCGACGCCGAGGTGGTGGCCGCCTTCGCCGACCTCGGCCTCGGCGACTGGCTCGCCGGCCTCTCCGCCGGGATCGACACCCCCGTCGGCCAGCGCGGCGAGTCGCTGTCGGCCGGGGAGCGGCAGCTGGTCGCCATCGCGCGGGCGTACGTCGCCGACCCCGACCTGCTGGTGCTCGACGAGGCCACCAGCGCCGTCGACCCGGCCACCGAGCAGCGGCTCACCGCCGCGCTCGACCGGCTGACCAGCGGCCGGACCACGCTGACCATCGCCCACCGGCTCTCCACCGCCGAGCGCGCCGACGAGGTGCTGGTCGTCGACGCCGGCCGGGTGGTGCAGCGCGGCACCCACGAGGAGCTGGTGGACGCCGAGGGGCCGTACGCGCGGCTGCACGCCTCTTGGCGGCGGTCCTCCCGGGGGCAGGCCGAACCGGTCGGCTGATCGGGGGGCCGCCCGCGGCCGGGTTCCGGTGCGCACGCGCGCAGCCTGGCCTCGTCCGCGGTCTCCCGCCGGCGGGCCTGTGGACGACGGGCGTCCGTCCACAGGTCGCGGCGGGGGGCCGTCGCGGCGTCGCCGGCGGTGGACCGTGCCGGACATGACCGTCTTCCGCGTCCCGGGGGTACCCCCCGTCCCCGTCGTCCCGTCCCCTCCGGTCCACCGCCCGGACCCCGACGCCGTCCCCGTCCCCGCGGTGCTCGCCGGCGTCCTCGGGCTGGTCGCGGCCGTGCTCGCCGCCCTGGCCGGGTCCTTCGCCGTGCTGGTGCTCGCCAGCTACGAGCCGGCCGCCGCCGTCGTCCCGCTCGCCGTCGTCGCCCTGCTGCTCGTGGGGTGCCACTTCGCCGGAGCGCTCCTGCTGCTGTGCCGGCGGTCGGGTGCGCTGCTCGTGCTCAGCTCGGTGCCCCTGGCCGGTCTCGCGGCCCTCGTGCTGCTCGGCGGCGTCTCCCCGTCCCTCGCCGCCGTGCCCGTCGGATCGGGTGCCTGCGCCGCCGCGGCCGCGGTCCTCGCGGTGTCGTCACCCGTCCGGCGGTGGACCGCGTCGCGCCCGGGGCGCGTCGCTCCGCTGCACGAGCAGGTGCGGTGGCTCTAACCTCCGGCTGTGCCGACCTCACGCCCCGCCGCCGACGGGCCCGGCGAACGCCCCGGCCTGTTCGTCCGGCCCTGGGGTCCGGGCCGCATCCCGTGGCAGGCCGTGGTCGCCGTGGGGATCGGGCTGTTCGGGGTGGTGCCGCTGACGTTCGTGGTGTTCGTCATCTACGCGGTCGGGGGTCTGGACTCCGACACCGCGCGGGACCCGTGGATCTACCCGCTGTTCCTGGCGCCGCTGCTCGTCCTGGTCGGCTCGCTGCTGCTCCTGGCCGGGCGCAGCCGGGTCTGGCTGGTCCTCGGCGCGGTGGCGGCGGTGGCCGCCGGTCTGACGATCGTCCTGGTCGGCCGTTCGGCGGGGGAGCCGGTCGGGGTGTGGCCGCTGATGCTCGCCGTCTTCCCCGTGCTGGCCGCCGGCATCGCGCTGGGGCCCGCGGTCGGCCGGTGGCTGGCCGAGCGACCCGGCCGGGCGCGCCCGACGTCCTAGCGGTCGGCGCGGGCTGCCGGCCTCCTGGCAGCCCGCCGACCTACCCTCCCCGCCATGCCGCCTGCTCCCCGCCGCTCCCCGCGCGCGGCGCCGGTGCTCCGGGGCGGACCCGGCGCCCGGCACCCGCTGGCACGCTCCGGCGGGGGGACGGCCGCGCCGCAGCGCCCCCAGTCGGTGCCCTTCGCCGTGGTCTTCGCCGGCCTGGTGGCCGCCGAGGAGCTCTACCTCGGGTGGTTGCTGTGGGAACCCGACCCCGGCCTGTACTGGTACGTGGTGCTGGCGGCCGGCCTGGCCGGCTGGTCGGTGCTCGGCGCGGTGCTGGTCTGGCAGGGCCGGCGGCGCGCCTGGCTGGTCCTCGCCGCGGCCAGCGTCCTCCCGCTGCTGCTCCTGCTGGGCCTGGCCCTGCTCTTCGGCGCGCTCGGCGACGGCCGGGGGGTGTGGTGGGCGCTGCTCCTGCTGGTGGGCCCGCTGGGCTGCCTCGTCCTCGCCGCCGGTGCCCCGGTCCGCGAGTGGACCGCCGCGCGGCACGCCCCGGCTCCCCGCTCGCGCAGCCGCCGGGACGGGACCGCCCGATAGCGTCTGTGCCGTGACCGACACAGACGTCGTGGTGGTGGGGGCCGGCCTGGCCGGGCTGGTGGCGACCGCGGAACTGGCCGACGCCGGCAGGCGGGTGATCCTGCTCGACCAGGAGCCGGAGGCGTCCCTCGGCGGCCAGGCGTGGTGGTCCTTCGGCGGCCTCTTCCTGGTCGACTCCCCGGAGCAGCGCCGGTTGCGCGTGCACGACTCGCTCGAGCTCGCCCGGCAGGACTGGTTCGGCACGGCGGCGTTCGACCGCGACGAGGACCACTGGCCGCGCCAGTGGGCCGAGGCCTACCTGCAGTTCGCGGCCGGCGAGAAGCGGTCCTGGCTCCGCTCTCAGGGCGTCGGCTTCTTCCCGGTCGTCGGCTGGGCCGAGCGCGGCGGCTACACGGCCACCGGCCACGGCAACTCCGTGCCCCGGTTCCACATCGTCTGGGGCACCGGCCCCGGCATCGTCGAGCCGTTCGCCCGGCGGGTGCGCGCCGCCGTCGACCGCGGCCTGGTCGAGCTGCGGTTCCGGCACCGGGTGGGGGAGCTGGTCGTCAGCGGCGGCGCGGTCACCGGGGTGCGCGGCGCGGTCCTCGAGCCCAGCGACGTCGCGCGCGGCGAGGCCAGCTCCCGGGTGGAGGTCGAGCCGTTCGAGATCAGCGCCCAGGCCGTCGTCGTCACCTCCGGGGGGATCGGCGGCAACCACGACATGGTCCGGCGCAACTGGCCCGAACGGCTCGGGCCGGCGCCGCAGCGGTTGCTGTCCGGCGTCCCCGCGCACGTCGACGGGCACATGCTGGCGGCCACCGAGGCCGCCGGCGGGCACCTGATCAACCGCGACCGCATGTGGCACTACACCGAGGGCATCGCCAACCACTCGCCGGTGTGGGCGCGGCACGGCATCCGGATCCTGCCCGGCCCCTCCTCGCTGTGGCTGGACGCCACCGGCCGGCGGCTGCCGGTGCCGCTGTTCCCGGGCTTCGACACGCTCGGCACGCTCGCCCACATCGGGCAGACCGGCTACGAGCACACCTGGTTCGTCAGCACGAAGAAGATCGTCGAGAAGGAGTTCGCGCTCTCGGGGTCCGAGCAGAACCCCGACCTCACCGGCAAGGACGTCAAGCTCCTGCTCAACCGGGTCAAGGCGGGCGTCTCGGGCCCCGTGCAGGCCTTCCTCGACCGCGGCGAGGACTTCGTGGTCGCGCACAGCCTCCCCGAGCTGGTCGCCGGCATGAACCGGGTCACCGGCGGCGAGCCCGAGGTGCCGCTGGCCCGGGTCGAGGAGGAGGTCGTGGCCCGCGACCGCGAGGTCGCCCACCCCTTCACCAAGGACCTGCAGATCACCGCCATCCGCGGCGCCCGCAGCTACCTCGGCGACAAGCTCATCCGCGTGGCGCCCCCGCACCGGCTGCTCGACCCGGAGGCCGGCCCGCTCATCGCCGTGCGGCTCAACCTGCTCACCCGCAAGACGCTCGGCGGCCTGGAGACCGACCTGTCCGGCCGGGTGCTGCGCCCCGGCGGTGAGCCGTTCCCCGGCCTCTACGCGGCCGGCGAGGTGGCCGGTTTCGGCGGCGGCGGCATGCACGGCTACCGCTCGCTGGAGGGCACCTTCCTCGGCGGCTGCCTGTTCTCCGGCCGCACGGCGGGGCGGGCCCTGGCGGCGGCGCTGTGACCGGGGTCCCGACCGGTGCGGGTGCCCGGTGACCGCGCCGCGCGACCCCTGGGCCGACCCGGACACCCCCACCGAGCAGGGCGCGCCCTACAGCGGTCCGCCGTCGTACCCGCCGGCCTACCCGGGCGCCGTCTACGCCCAGCAGGGTCACGCCCCGCCCGGCTACGCCCCGCCCGCCTACGCCCAGCCCGGGTACCCTCCGCCGGGCTACGGCTGGCCCGCGCCGGCCGGCTACGGCGGCTGGCCGGCGCCGGTGCCCGCGGGGCCGCGCCGGCCCGGGCAGGTGGTGACGGCGGCCGTCCTCGCCCTGGTGCAGGCGGGGCTGGTCGCGTTCGCCTCGGCCTACGTGCTGCTGTTCGCCTCGGTGCTCGGTCTGGACCTCGACGTGAACGGGTCGGTCGACCCCCGCGCGCAGTCGATCGCCGACGAGGCGCGGGTGCTGGCCTGGGTGCAGTTCGCCTCCGTGGCCCTGCTCGTCGCCGCCGGGGTGGTGGCGCTCAACCGGCGCGACCGCCTCGCGTGGGGCGGCCTGCTGGCGGCCCTCGCCGTCCAGGTCCTGCTCGCCCTCTACTGGGCGGTGCGCATCGTCGGCGTCCTCGACGACATCCCGGGCCCGGACGACGGCGCCGTCGGCGTGCTCGTCTTCGGCGCGGTCTGCTTCGGCGCGGGGCCGGCCGTGGGCGCCGGCCTGCTGCTCACCCGGCCGGCCCGCGAGTGGTTCGGCGCCGGGGCGGTCAGGGGCCGCTGACCGACGCCGGTGTCCCACGCCCGATCCGCACGGGGGAGGATCGGGGCATGACCGCCGTCCCGCCCGCTCCCGCCCTCGACCCGCAGGTCGCCGCGCTGCTGCGCCGTGACCCCGCCGGTCTGGTGGCCGCCGTCGTGCAGCAGCACGACAGCGGCGAGGTGCTCATGGTGGCGTGGATGGACGACGAGGCCCTGCGCCGCACCCTCACCACCGGCCGGGCGACCTACTGGTCGCGCAGCCGGCAGGAGTACTGGGTCAAGGGCGAGACCTCCGGCCACCGCCAGTGGGTCCGCGACGTCCGGCTGGACTGCGACGGCGACGCGCTGCTCGTCCTCGTCGACCAGGAGGGCCCGGCCTGCCACACCGGCGAGCGCAGCTGCTTCCACCGCGGGCTGCCCACCACCGTCGGGGCGCCGGCATGAGGCTGGGGGAGACGTTCCCGTCCCGCGAGGAGTTCGCGACGCTGGACCGACCGGTCGTCCCGGTCGTGCGCCGGCTGCTGGCCGACGGGCTCACCGCGGTCGGCGTCTACCGCACCCTGGCCGGCAACCGCCCGGGCACCGTGCTGCTCGAGTCCGCCGAGCAGGGCCGGCAGTGGGCCCGCTACAGCTTCGTCGGCGTGCGCAGCGCCGGCGTCCTCACCGAGACCGACGGCGCCAGCCAGTGGCTGGGCGACCCGCTGCCGGGGCTCACCGACGACCTCCCGGCCGACCCGCTGGCCGCCGTGCGCACGCTGGCCCGCCGGCTGCGCACCCCGCGCGCACCGGGCCTCCCGCCGCTGACCGGCGGCCTGGTCGGCTACCTCGGCTACGACGTCGTCCGGCGGCTGGAGCGGCTCCCGCAGCAGGCGACCGACGACCTCGGCATGCCCGAGCTCGCGCTGCTGCTGGTCACCGACCTCGCCGTCGTCGACCACACCGACGGCAGCGTGCTGCTCATCGCCAACGCGTTCCGGTCGGCCGACCCCGGCGCGGCCTGGGACGACGCGGTCGCCCGCATCGACGCCATGGCCGCGGCGCTGGCGAAGTCCGCCCCCGCCGGGCTGGCCGCGTTCACCCCCACCGACCCGCCGCCGGTCACCAGCAACATGGCGCCCGGTGCCTACGAGGACGGCGTGGAGCGGGTCCGCGAGCACATCCGCGCCGGCGACGCCTTCCAGGTGGTCCTCGCCCAGCGCTTCGAGGTGGCCACCGAGGTCGACGCGCTCGACCTCTACCGGGTGCTGCGCGCCACCAACCCCTCGCCGTACATGTACCTGCTGCGCTTCGCCGGGCGGGAGACGCCGTTCGACGTCGTCGGCTCCTCGCCGGAGGCGCTGGTCACCGTCACCGGCCGCTCCGCCGTCGTGCACCCGCCGGCCGGCACCCGGCCGCGCGGCGCGACGCCGGAGGAGGACGCACGCCTGGCCGAGGGCCTGCTCGCCGACCCCAAGGAGCGTGCCGAGCACGTGATGCTCGTCGACCTGGCCCGCAACGACCTCGGCCGGGTCTGCGTGCCCGGCACCGTCGAGGTGCCCGACTTCATGCGGATCGAGCACTACAGCCACGTCATGCACCTGGTCTCGACGGTCGCCGGCGAGGTCGCGCCCGAGTGGGACGCCCTCGACGTCTTCGACGCCACGTTCCCCGCCGGCACGGTCTCCGGGGCCCCCAAGCCCCGGGCCATGGAGATCATCGAGTCGCTGGAGCCGACCCGGCGGGCGCTCTACGCCGGAACGGTCGGCTACGTCGACGCCAGCGGCGACCTCGACATGGCCATCGCCATCCGGACCGCGGTGCTGCACCAGGGCCGGGCGTACGTGCAGGCCGGCGCCGGGGTCGTCGCCGACAGCGACCCGGCCACCGAGGAGGCCGAGACCCGGCACAAGGCCCGGGCGGTGCTCTCCGCGATCGCCACGGCCGAGGGGATGCGGGAGCTGGCATGACTCGGGCGCGGCGCGAGCTGACCGCCGCCGTCGCCGGGTGCGCCGTCGCCGGGGGGCTGGCGCTGTCGGCCGGCGGCCAGACGTGGGCCACCGCCACGGTCACCCGCGACGCGCCGCTCCCGCCGGTCACCGAGGAGCTCAGCGGCACCGACCTGGCCTCGCTGGTGCCCGCCTGCGGGCTGCTGCTGCTCGCCGCGGCGGTGGCGGTGGTCGCCGTCCGCGGGCGGGGGCGGCAGCTGGTCGGGCTGCTCGCCGCCGCCGGCGGCGGGGCGCTGCTGTGGTCGGGGGTGCGCGGGCTGGCCGTCACGCCCGGCCCGGCGGAGCTGTCCGACGGGGCGGCGGCCGGGGCCACGGCGGTCGAGGTGAGCCGGGCGGCGGCCTGGCCGGTGCTCACCGCCGTGGCCGGCGCGCTGGCGCTCGCCGCGGGCCTCCTCACGGTGCTGCGGGGCGCGGGGTGGACCGGCATGGGACGGCGCTACGAGCGGGCGCCGGCCTCGGCCGCGGCCACGACCACGGCGACCTCGACGGCGACGACGGCGGCCGCCGTGCGCACCCCCGAGGACCGGGCGCTGGACGCCTGGCGGGCCCTCGACCGCGGGGAGGACCCCACGGCGGGGGACGACCCGCCGGAGACCGGGGGACCGCCCCGGCAGCGCCCCGCCGGGTGAGCGGGGGACCACCCCCGGCCGGGACCGTCCGGGGCCGCCTCTAGAGTGGGTCCACGACGGAACGGACCTGGCGGCGTACCCCGCACCAGGGCGGACACACGTGATCTCCGTCGCCCGCGCGCGCCAGTCGCCACGACGATCAGCACGGAGGAGGGGTCGTGAACGTCCTCGACGAGATCGTCGCCGGCGTCCGGGAGGACGTCGCCGCACGAGAGGCGGCGACCCCGCTCGCCGAGGTCATGGCCGCGGCCCGTGACGCCCGGCCGGCGCTCGACGCCCAGGCCGCCCTGCGCGCCCCCGGTGTCGGCGTGATCGCCGAGGTCAAGCGGCAGAGCCCGTCCAAGGGGGCCCTCGCCGACATCCCCGACCCCGCCGTCCTGGCCGGCCAGTACGCCGCCGGGGGCGCCCGGGTCATCAGCGTGCTGACCGAGCGCCGCCGCTTCGGCGGCAGCCACGCCGACCTGGCCGCCGTCCGCGCCGCGGTCGACGTGCCCGTCCTGTGCAAGGACTTCGTCGTCAGCACCTACCAGGTGCACGAGGCGCGCGCCCACGGCGCCGACGTCGTGCTGCTCATCGTCGCCGCACTGGAGCAGAACGTGCTGCTCGGGCTCCTCGAGCGGGTCGAGTCGCTGGGCATGACCGCGCTGGTCGAGGTGCACACCGAGGCCGAGGCCGACCGCGCGCTGGCCGCCGGCGCGTCGGTCATCGGGGTCAACGCCCGTGACCTGACGACCCTGCAGGTCGACCGCTCCACCTTCGAGCGCATCGCCCCCGGGCTGCCGTCGACGGTGGTCAAGGTCGCCGAGTCCGGCGTCCGGGGCCCGCACGACCTCATCGCCTACGCCGCGGCCGGCGCCGACGCCGTCCTCGTCGGCGAGGGCCTGGTGACCGCCGGCGACGCCCGCCAGGCGGTCGCCGACCTCGTCACCGCCGGCTCGCACCCGGCCACCCCGCGCGCCGCGCGCTGAGCCCGCGGACCCTCCTCACCGGATCCCCGGCCGCACGCGGGACACTGGGGTCATGACCACCAGTGCCGTCTCCCCGCCCGAGCAGCGACTCGCGCCGGCGGCGCCGGCCTGGCCGGACGCGACGGGGCACTTCGGCGTCTTCGGCGGCCGGTTCGTCCCCGAGGCGCTGATCGCCGCCCTCGACGAGCTCACCGAGGCCTACGAGGCCATGCGGGTCGATCCCGCGTTCCTCGACGAGTTCGCCCGCCTGCAGCGCGACTACACCGGGCGCCCGAGCCCGGTCACCGAGGTGCCGAAGTTCGCCGAGCACTGCGGCGGCGCCCGGGTGCTGCTCAAGCGCGAGGACCTCAACCACACCGGCTCGCACAAGATCAACAACGTGCTCGGCCAGGCGCTGCTCACCAAGCGGATCGGCAAGACCCGGGTCATCGCCGAGACCGGCGCCGGCCAGCACGGCGTGGCCACGGCCACCGCGGCGGCGCTCATGGGGCTGTCCTGCACCGTCTACATGGGCGAGGAGGACACCCGCCGCCAGGCGCTCAACGTGGCCCGCATGCGCCTGCTGGGCGCCGAGGTCGTGCCGGTCACCACCGGCTCGCGCACGCTCAAGGACGCGATCAACGAGGCCTTCCGCGACTGGGTCACCAACGTGGAGACGACGAACTACGTCTTCGGCACCGTCGCCGGCCCGCACCCCTTCCCGGCCATGGTCCGCGACTTCCAGCGCGTCATCGGCGACGAGGCGCGCGCCCAGGTGCTCGAGCGGGAGGGCCGGCTGCCCGACGCCGTCCTCGCCTGCGTGGGCGGGGGCTCCAACGCCATCGGCATCTTCACCGCGTTCGTCCCGGACCAGGGGGTGCGGCTGATCGGCCTCGAGGCCGCCGGGGACGGCGTGGAGACCGGCCGGCACGCGGCCACCATCACCGGCGGGTCGCCGGGCGTGCTGCACGGCGCCCGCTCCTACCTGCTGCAGGACGAGAACGGCCAGACGATCGAGTCGCACTCGATCAGCGCGGGCCTGGACTACCCCGGCGTCGGCCCGGAGCACTCCCACCTGCACGACATCGGCCGCGCCGAGTACCGGCCGGTCACCGACGCCGAGGCCATGGAGGCCTTCGCGCTGCTGTGCCGCACCGAGGGGATCATCCCGGCGATCGAGTCCTCGCACGCCCTCGCCGGGGCCATGCGGGTGGGCCGCGAGCTCGCGGCTGCGGGGGAGCCCGGGCGGGCGGGCGAGCCTCCCCTGCTGCTGGTGAACCTCTCCGGCCGCGGCGACAAGGACGTCGAGACCGCGTCGCGCTGGTTCGGGCTCGGCGACCGCGACGAGGTCGACCCCGGCCCGGGGATGGACACCGACCAGCAGCCGACCGAGGGCGCGGTCACCCGCGGCGACGCGGTGCCCGGCCAGGAGGCGGGGTCGCAGGCATGAGCGCCCTGCAGGAGCGGATCGCCGCCGCGCGCGCCGAGGACCGCGCCGCGCTCGTCGCCTACCTCCCGGTCGGCTACCCCGACGTCGACACCTCGATCACGGCGATGGTGGCGGCGGTGGAGGGTGGGGCCGACGCCGGTGGGGTGGGTGGGGCCGACATCGTGGAGATCGGCGTGCCCTACAGCGACCCGGGCATGGACGGCCCGGTGATCCAGCAGGCCGTCGACGTCGCCGTCCGGGCCGGGGTGGGCATGCGTGACGTGCTGCGCGCGGCCGAGGCCGTCGCCGCCGCCGGCGCCGTCCCGGTCGTCATGAGCTACTGGAACCCGGTCGAGCGCTACGGCGTCGACCGGTTCGCGGCCGACCTGGCCGCGGCCGGGGGAGCCGGGGCCATCACCCCCGACCTGATCCCCGACGAGGCGGCGGCGTGGCTGGCCGCGTCCGACGCCGCGGGGCTCGACCGGGTCTTCCTCGTCGCGCCGTCGTCCACCGACGCCCGGCTGCGCTCCACGGTCGCGGCCTGCCGAGGCTTCGTCTACGCGGCCTCGACCATGGGCGTGACCGGCACCCGGGCCACCGTCGGCGACGCGGCCGAGAAGCTGGTCGCGCGCACCCGCGAGGCGATCGCCGACGCGGCCGAGGGGCTGCCGGTCTGCGTCGGGCTCGGGGTCTCGAACGCCGAGCAGGCCGCGGAGGTGGCCGGTTTCGCCGACGGCGTCATCGTCGGCTCGGCCTACGTCCGCACCCTGATGGACGGCGGCCCGGCGGACGTCAGGGCCCTGTCGGCGCGCCTGGCCGAGGGCGTGCGCGGACGGAGCCGGGCGTGACCGCGCTGGCGAGCATCCCCAGCCCCAGCGAGGGCGTGTGGGAGCTCGGCCCGGTGCCGATCCGGGCTTACGCGCTGTGCATCATCGCCGGCATCGTGCTGGCCTGCTGGATCAGCGAGCGGCGCTGGGTGGCCCGCGGCGGGCGGCCGGGCGAGGTCCTCGACATCGCCGTCTGGGCCGTGCCGTTCGGGATCGTCGGCGGCCGGGTCTACCACGTGATCACCTCGCCGGAGCCGTACTTCGGCGAGGGCGGGGACCCGCTGCGGGCGCTGGCGATCTGGGAGGGCGGCCTCGGCATCTGGGGCGCCATCGCCCTCGGCGGGGTGGGCGCCTGGATCGCCTGCCGGCGGATGGGCATCCCGCTGCCGGCCTTCGCCGACGCGATCGCGCCGGGGCTGCTGGTCGCCCAGGCGGTCGGCCGGCTGGGCAACTGGTTCAACCAGGAGCTCTTCGGCGGCCCGACCGACCTGCCGTGGGGCCTGGAGATCGCGCCGCGGTTCCGCCCGGCGGAGTACGCGGACGTGCTGACGTTCCACCCGACGTTCCTCTACGAGCTGCTGTGGAACCTGGCCGCCGCCGCGGTCGTGGTGTGGGCCGACCGCCGCTTCCGCCTCGGCCACGGCCGCGCGTTCGCGCTCTACGTCGCGCTGTACTGCGCCGGCCGGCTGTGGATCGAGCTGCTGCGCACCGACCCGGCCAACGAGTTCTTCGGCGTCCGGCTGAACGTGTTCACCTGCGTCGTCGTCGGGCTGGCCGCGGTCGCCTACCTCGTGGCCCTGCGCGGGCGCCCGCGGGAGGTCCTCGACCGGCGGGGTGACGATGCAGACACCGGCCGGCCGGCGGACCGCGCCGACGGCGCGACCGTGCCCGTGACCAGCGCGGACGCCGACCCGGCCGACGACGCCGGTGACGACGATCACCGGGACCGCGACACGCCCTGAGCAGACGCGCCGTACGCGCGGTTTGGGCGGGTGAGCACGGTGTTACGGCTGTGTACCCTTCCCCTCGGACCCGCCGGTGATCCCGGTGGGCCGCACGTGTCGGAACCGGGCCAGCGACGCCCCGCGGACGACAGCCCCACGGCACCACCCGTGGGACTCTCGAGCCTGACCGGTCCGGTCACGTCCTCCGCCGCCGGGCTCGACCGCAGCGCCTCCGCACACCGCCCCCCTCTGACCACCACGGCCGGGCCCCCAGCCCCGCTGCGTGCCTCCTGAGCGAGCGCGCGCGAAGCAGCCGACGACGGGAGTGACATGACCGGGTCCACCGCGCCCTCAGCGAGCAGCACCACCTCGGAGCGCCGCACCCCCTCCGCCGTCCCCTTCTCGGCCGTCCCCCCGGCGGCCGGCCTGTACGACCCGGCCAACGACTCCGACGCCTGCGGCGTCGCCTTCGTCGCCGACGTCCAGGGCCGCGCCAGCCGCGCCCTCGTGGCCGCCGGCCTCACCGCGCTGCACAACCTCGACCACCGCGGCGCCGCCGGCTCCGAGCCCAACAGCGGCGACGGCGCCGGGATCCTCACCCAGGTCCCCGACGGGCTGCTGCGGGCGAGCGTCGACTTCGACCTGCCCCCGGTGGGCGAGTACGCCGTCGGCATCGCCTTCCTGCCCGTGGACGCGACCGAGCGGGCCGCCCGCGTGGAGGACGTCGCCCGCATCGCCGCCGAGGAGGGCCTGACCGTCCTCGGCTGGCGCGAGGTGCCCGTCGACCCCGACGGCGCCGACCTCGGGCCCACCGCCCGCGCGGTCATGCCGCACTTCGCCCAGCTCTTCGTCGCCGAGACGATGGGCGCCCGCGCCGACGCCACCGCCTTCGGCGGCAACACGGTCTGCAACGGCGTCAGCCGGCTGGAGCGCCGCGCCTTCGTGCTGCGCAAGCGCGCCGAGCGGGAGGCCCGCGAGGCCGGCAGCTCGCTCTACGTCGTCTCGCTGTCCAGCCGGACGATCACCTACAAGGGCATGCTGACCACCGACCAGCTGCCCGCCTTCTTCCCCGACCTGCGCGACGAGCGCTACGAGTCGGCGATCGCGCTGGTGCACAGCCGGTTCTCCACCAACACCTTCCCGAGCTGGCCGCTGGCGCACCCGTTCCGGCTGATCGCCCACAACGGCGAGATCAACACCATCAAGGGCAACCGCAACCGGATGCGGGCCCGCGAGGCCAAGCTCGAGACCGAGATGTTCGACGGCCCGGCCGGCCCCGCCACCGAGCTCGGCCTGGAGCGCATCTTCCCGGTCACCGCCAGCGACTTCAGCGACTCGGCCACCTTCGACGAGGTGCTCGAGCTGCTGCACCTGTCCGGCCGGTCGCTGCCGCACGCCGTGCTGATGATGATCCCGGAGGCGTGGGAGAACCACGACGAGATGGACCCGGCCCGCCGGGCCTTCTACCGGTTCCACTCCTCGATCATGGAGCCGTGGGACGGCCCCGCCGCGGTGGCCTTCACCGACGGCACGCTGATCGGCGCCGTCCTCGACCGCAACGGCCTGCGCCCGGGCCGCTGGTGGCACACCAAGGACGACTGGGTCGTGCTGGCCAGCGAGGTCGGCGTCCTGGAGATCCCCGACGCCGACGTCGTCGCCAAGGGCCGGCTGCAGCCGGGCCGGATGTTCCTCGTCGACACCGCCGGCGGGCGGATCCTGTCCGACGAGGAGGTCAAGGGCGCCCTCGCCGTCGAGCACCCCTACGACGACTGGCTGCACGCCGGGCTGGTGCACCTGCCGCAGCTGCCCGAGCGGCGGCGCTCGCGGCCCAGCCACGAGTCCGTGGTCCGCCGCCAGCAGCTGTTCGGCTACACCGAGGAGGACCTGCGCGTCCTGCTGACCCCGATGGCGTCCTCCGGCGCCGAGCCGATCGGCTCGATGGGCACCGACACCCCGGTCGCCGCGCTGTCGGACCGCTCGCGGCTGCTCTACGACTACTTCGGGCAGCTGTTCGCCCAGGTCACCAACCCGCCGCTGGACGCCATCCGCGAGGAGCTGGTCACCAGCCTCGGGCGGACCTTCGGCCCGGAGCAGAACCTGCTGAAGGCCACCCCGGCGTCCTGCCGGCAGGTGTTCCTGCCGTACCCGGTCATCGACAACGACGAGCTGGCCAAGATCCTGCACATCGACGACGACGGCGACCTGCCCGGCTACGCCGCCGTCCGGATCACCGGCCACTTCGACGTCAACGGCGGGGGAGAGGCGCTCGCCACCGCGATCGAGGAGCTGCGCACCAAGGCCAGCAAGGCCATCGCCGCCGGCGCCCGGATCATCGTGCTGTCCGACCGCGACTGCGACGAGAACCGCGCGCCGATCCCCTCGCTGCTCATGACGGCCGCCGTGCACCACCACCTGGTGCGCGAGCGGACCCGCATGGAGGTCGGCCTGGTCGTCGAGTCCGGCGACTGCCGCGAGGTGCACCACGTCGCGCTGCTGCTCGGCTACGGCGCCGCGGCGGTCAACCCCTACCTGGCCTTCGAGTCGGTCGAGGACCTCATCCGGGACGGCGTCCTCACCGGCGTCGAGCCCGCGCAGGCCGGCCGCAACATCGTCAAGGCGCTCGGCAAGGGCGTCCTCAAGGTCATGAGCAAGATGGGCATCAGCACCGTCGGCTCGTACACGATGGCGCAGATCTTCGAGGCCGTCGGCCTGGCCGAGGACGTCGTCGACGAGTACTTCACCGGCACCTCCTGCCCGCTGGGCGGCGTCGGCCTCGACGTCCTCGCCGAGGAGGTGGCCATGCGCCACCGCCGCGCCTACCCGGAGAACCCCACCGAGCGGGCGCACCGGCGGCTGGAGACCGGTGGCGAGTACCAGTGGCGCCGCGAGGGCGAGGTGCACCTGTTCAACCCCGAGACGGTGTTCCTCCTGCAGCACTCCACCCGCGCGCGGCAGTACGAGGTCTTCGAGCGCTACACGCAGCAGGTCGACCAGCTCTCCCGGGACGCCGCCACCCTGCGCGGCCTGTTCGAGCTCAGGACCGGCGTGCGCCCGCCCGTGCCGCTGGACGAGGTCGAGCCGGTCAGCGAGATCGTCAAGCGCTTCCAGACCGGGGCGATGAGCTACGGCTCCATCTCCCAGGAGGCGCACGAGACCCTCGCCATCGCGATGAACCGGCTGGGCGGCAAGTCCAACACCGGTGAGGGCGGCGAGGACCCGGCCCGGTTCGTCCCCGACCCCAACGGCGACCTGCGCCGCTCGGCGATCAAGCAGGTGGCCAGCGGCCGCTTCGGCGTGACCAGCGAGTACCTGGTCAACGCCGACGACATCCAGATCAAGATGGCGCAGGGCGCCAAGCCCGGCGAGGGCGGCCAGCTGCCCGGCCAGAAGGTGTACCCGTGGGTGGCGCGCACCCGGCACTCGACGCCGGGCGTGGGCCTGATCAGCCCGCCGCCGCACCACGACATCTACTCGATCGAGGACCTCAAGCAGCTGATCCACGACCTGAAGAACGCCAACGACCAGGCGCGGGTCCACGTCAAGCTGGTCGCCGAGGTCGGGGTCGGCACGGTCGCGGCCGGCGTCAGCAAGGCCCACTCCGACGTCGTCCTGATCTCCGGGCACGACGGCGGGACCGGTGCGGCGCCGCTGACCTCGCTCAAGCACGCCGGGTCGCCGTGGGAGCTCGGCCTGGCCGAGACCCAGCAGACGCTGCTGGCCAACGGGCTGCGCGACCGGATCACCGTGCAGGTCGACGGGCAGCTCAAGACGGGCCGCGACGTCGTCATCGGCGCTCTGCTCGGCGCCGAGGAGTTCGGCTTCGCGACGGCGCCGCTGGTCGTCTCGGGCTGCATCATGATGCGGGTCTGCCACCTCGACACCTGCCCGGTGGGCGTCGCCACGCAGAACCCGGAGCTGCGCAAGCGGTTCACCGGGCGGCCGGAGTTCGTCGTCACCTTCTTCGAGTTCATCGCCGAGGAGGTGCGCCGCTACCTGGCCGAGCTGGGCTTCCGCAGCCTCGACGAGGCGATCGGCCGCGTGGAGGCGCTCGACACCCGCAAGGCCGTCGGCCACTGGAAGGCGCAGGGCCTGGACCTGTCCAAGCTGCTGGCCGTGCCCGAGCTGCCCGAGGGGGCCGCGCGGCGCAAGGTGCGCGACCAGGACCACGGCCTCGACGTCGCCCTGGACCAGACGCTGATCCAGCTGTGCGAGGGCGCGCTGCTCGACGCGCGGCCGGTGCGCCTCGAGCTGCCGGTGCGCAACGTCAACCGCACCGTCGGCACGATGCTGGGCGCGATGGTCACCCGCCGCTTCGGCGGCGAGGGGCTGCCCGAGGGCACGATCGACCTGACCTTCACCGGGTCGGCCGGCCAGTCCTTCGGGGCCTTCGTCCCGCGCGGCATCACCATGCGGCTGTTCGGCGACGCCAACGACTACGTCGGCAAGGGCCTGTCCGGCGGCCGGATCGTCGTCCGCCCGGGCCGCGAGGCCACCTTCGCCGCCGAGGACAACGTCATCGCCGGCAACGTCATCGGCTACGGCGCGACCGCCGGGGAGATCTTCCTGCGCGGCCGGGTCGGCGAGCGGTTCTGCGTGCGCAACTCCGGCGCGCTGGCCGTCGTCGAGGGCGTCGGCGACCACGCGCTGGAGTACATGACCGGCGGGCGTGCGGTGGTCCTCGGGCCCACGGGCCGCAACATCGCGGCGGGCATGTCCGGCGGCGTCGCCTACGTGCTCGACCTGGCCCGTCACCGGGTCAACAGCGAGATGGTCGACATCGACCCGCTGGACGGCGAGTCCGCGGCGTGGCTGCGCGACGTGCTGGTCCGGTACCACGCCGACACCGAGTCGCCGGTGGCCGCCGCGCTGCTGGCCGACTGGGGCCGCTGGTCCGAGCAGTTCAGCGTGATCATGCCGCGCGACTACCGGCGGGCGCTGGACGCCCGCCGGGCCGCCGAGGCCGCCGGGACGGACGTCGACCGTGCCGTGATGGAGGCCGCTCGTGGCTGACCGCTCCCGCTCCCCGCTCACCGCCGCTCGAAGGGAGGCCGACCGTGGCTGACTCCACGGGGTTCCTCAAGTACGACCGCGCCCTGCCGCCGCGCCGGCCGGTCGACGTCCGCATCCTCGACTGGAAGGACGTCTACCTCTCCCGGGAGACCGGGGAGGACGAGGTCTTCCCGGTGGGCGCCCTGCGCCAGCAGGCCGCCCGCTGCATGGACTGCGGCATCCCGTTCTGCCACCACGGCTGCCCGCTGGGCAACCTGATCCCGGAGTGGAACGACCTCGCCCGCCGCGAGGACTGGACCGACGCCATCGAGCGGCTGCACGCGACCAACAACTTCCCGGAGTTCACCGGGAAGCTGTGCCCGGCGCCGTGCGAGGGCGCCTGCGTGCTGAACCTGCAGGAGTCGCCGGTCACGATCAAGCAGATCGAGTGGGAGATCATCGACCAGGCCTTCCAGCGGGACCTCGTCGTCCCGCAGCCGGCGCAGGAGCGCACCGGCAAGAAGGTCGCCGTCGTCGGCTCCGGCCCGGCCGGGCTGGCCGCCGCCCAGCAGCTGACCCGCGCCGGGCACGAGGTCACCGTCTACGAGCGGGCCGACCGGATCGGCGGGCTGCTCCGCTACGGCATCCCCGAGTTCAAGATGGAGAAGGCCGTCCTGGACCGGCGGCTGGACCAGATGCGGGCCGAGGGCACCCGGTTCGTCACCGGGGTCGAGGTCGGCGGCAGCGGGCCCGACGACCTGACCGTCGAGCGGCTGCGCGGGGAGTTCGACGCCGTCGTCCTCGCCGGGGGCGCCACGGTCGGCCGCGACCTGCCCGCGCCCGGCCGCGAGCTGGCCGGCATCCACCTGGCGATGGAGTACCTGCCGTTCGGCAACCGGCAGGCCCTGGGCGAGCTGGACACCCCGCCGATCGACGCGCACGGCAAGCACGTCGTGATCATCGGCGGCGGCGACACCGGCGCCGACTGCCTGGGCACCGCCCACCGGCAGGGTGCCGCCTCGGTCACCCAGCTGGAGATCATGCCCGCGCCGCCGGGCAGCCGCGCCCAGGACAACCCCTGGCCGACCTACCCGATGATCATGCGCGTCTCCAGCGCGCACGAGGAGGGCGGCGAGCGGCTGTTCAGCGTGAACACCGAGCGCTTCCTCGGCGACGAGGCGGGCAACGTGCGCGCCTTGCTCATCCACGACGTCGAGCGGGTCGACGACCGCTTCCAGAAGGTCGAGGGCACCGAGCGCGAGCTCCCCGCCGACCTGGTCTTCCTCGCGATGGGGTTCACCGGCGCGCAGCGGGAGGGCCTGGTCGACGGCCTCGGGGTCGACGTCGACGGGCGGGGCAACGTCTCCCGCGACGGGGAGTTCATGTCCACCGTGCCGGGCGTGTTCGTGGCCGGCGACATCGGCCGCGGCCAGTCGCTCATCGTGTGGGCGATCGCCGAGGGCCGCTCGGCCGCCGGCGCGGTCGACGCGTGGCTCACCGGCGGGGAGTCCGCCCTGCCGCGCCCGGTGACCCCCACGGCGGTCGCGCTCCGCTAGCTCGTGACCGACCGGCGGGCCGGGCACCTCCTCGGGGTGCCCGGCCCGTGGCCGTTGCCGTCCGTCGCCGCCCGTTGCCGTCGGTGCCCCGCTCAGGCGTGGGTGGCGGGGGACACGGGAGTCCGGTACCACCGCGCCCGCGCCCGCCCACTAGCGTTTCCGTCATGCCCCGCCGCGCCAAGATCGTCTGCACCCTGGGTCCCGCCACCAGCACCATCGAGCAGGTCACCGCCCTCGTCGAGGCCGGGATGGACGTCGCCCGGCTGAACTTCAGCCACGGCTCGCACGCCGACCACGAGGCGGCGTACCGCGTCGTCCGTGAGGCGTCCGACCGGACCGGGCACGCCGTCGCCGTCCTCGCCGACCTCCAGGGCCCCAAGATCCGCCTCGGCACCTTCACCGAGGGCCGCGTGCAGTGGGTGACCGGCGCCCGGGTGTGCGTCACGGTGGACGACGTCGAGGGCACCGCCGAGCGCGTCTCGACCACCTACAAGGGCCTGGCCTCCGACGTCCGGGTGGGCGACCGCCTGCTCGTCGACGACGGCAAGCTCGCGCTGTCGGTCGTGGAGGTCGACGGCCCCGACGTGTGGTGCCTGGTCGTCGAGGGCGGCGAGGTGTCCAACAACAAGGGCCTGTCGCTGCCCAACGTCGCCGTCAGCGTGCCGGCGCTGTCGGACAAGGACGTCGAGGACCTGCGCTTCGCCCTGCACCTGTCGGTCGACTTCGTCGCGCTGTCGTTCGTCCGCTCGCCGGCCGACGTCGAGCTGGTGCGCGACATCATGCGCCAGGAGGACGTCTACGTCCCGGTCATCGCCAAGCTGGAGAAGCCCGAGGCGGTCGAGGACCTCGAGGCGATCGTCGAGGCCTTCGACGGGATCATGGTCGCCCGCGGGGACCTGGGCGTGGAGCTCCCGCTGGAGCAGGTGCCGCTGGTGCAGAAGCGGGCCGTCCAGGCCGCCCGCGAGCGCAACAAGCCGGTCATCGTGGCCACCCAGATGCTCGAGTCGATGATCACCAACTCGCGGCCGACGCGGGCCGAGGCCTCCGACGTCGCCAACGCCGTCCTGGACGGCGCCGACGCGGTGATGCTCTCCGGCGAGACCTCGGTGGGGAAGTTCCCGGTCGCCGCCGTCCGCACGATGGAGCGGATCATCGACGCCGTCGAGAGCGACCACGTGCGGGCGCCGGAGCTGGTGCGCGTCTCGCGCTCCCGGGCCGGCGCCATCGTGCGCGCCGCCCGCGACATCGGCGAGACGCTCGACGTCAAGGCGCTGGCGACCTTCACGCAGACCGGCGACACCGCGCGCCGGCTGGCCGCCCTGCACCCGCGCCAGCCCCTGCTGGCCTTCACCGTGGACGCCCGGGTGCGCAGCCAGCTGGCCCTGTCCTGGGGCGTGGAGACCTTCCTGGTGCCCACCGTGTCGCACACCGACGACATGGTCCGCCAGGTCGACTTCTCGCTGCTGTCGATCGGCCGGCTGCGCGAGGGCGACCGCGTGGTCGTCGTCGCGGGGAGCCCGCCCAACACCGTCGGCTCCACCAACCTGATCCGCGTGCACGAGGTGGGCACCGACTCGTGACGGCGGCGGGCGGGCGCGACGACGTCGCGGCGCTCCTGCAGGTCCTCGACCTGGAGGAGCGCGAGCCGGGGGTCTACGTCGGGCAGACGCCGAAGACGACGCGGCAGCGGGTCTTCGGCGGCCAGGTCGCCGGGCAGGCCCTCATGGCCGCCGAGCTGACGACGTCGGGGGAGCGGCCGGTGCACTCGCTGCACTCGTACTTCCTGCGGCCCGGCGACCCCAACGAGGAGATCCGCTACGTCGTCGAGCGGATCCGCGACGGCCGCTCGTTCTCCACCCGGCGGGTCCTGGCCCACCAGCGCCGGCGCGGGCAGGAGGTCGCGATCTTCGCCCTGACCGCGGACTTCCACCAGCCCGAGCCCGCGGCGGTGACGCACTCGCTGCCGATGCCGCAGGTGCCCCCGCCCGACGCGATCCCCACCGTCGCGGAGTACGCCCGCCGGCACGGTCGGGAGGACGACGAGCACCTGCAGCTGCTCGGGCAGGCCGTCGACCAGCGGTCGCTGGACGACCCGTTCGAGCGGGTGCCCAAGCTGCCGCCGCACACCCGCTCCTACGGCTGGTTCCGGGTGGCCGGGCGGCTGCCGGACGACCCGACCATCCACGCCGCCGCGCTGACCTTCGTCACCGACCTGACGCTGCTGGGTGCGGGGCTGGCCCGGGTCGGCGGCTGGTGGGAGCGCTACGAGGGCGCCAGCTTGGACCACGCGGTGTGGTTCCACGCCCCGATGCGCGCCGACGAGTGGTTCCTCTACGAGACCGACAGCCCGGCGGCCGCGGGCGCCCGCGCGCTGAACTTCGGCCAGATCTGGTCCGCCGACGGCACGCACGTGGCGTCCGTCGCGCAGGAGGGCCTCATCCGCGACGTCGGCGAGCGGTAGCGGAGGGGGTCCGGCGAGGACCCCCTCCGGTCACTCCTCGGCGGCCAGGACCGACTGGGCGGCGGCCTGGGTGGCCGTCTCGTCCTGGGCGGCGGGCACCTCGACCGGGACACCCTCCGCGGCCTCCGGCCCGGCCGTCGCCTGCGCCGCGGCCGCCCCGGCGGGCTCGGCCTCGGCTCGCTCGGTCTCGGCGCGCTCGGTCTCGGCTCGTTCCGCCGCGGTCCGCTCGGCCGCCGCCCGCTCCTCCGCCGCGACCCGGGCCCGCTCGGCGGCCACCTCGGCGAAGTCCCGGGCCAGCCAGTCGTGGTTCTCGCACAGCAGCTGCCACGCCCGCTCCACCGTGGCCCGCGTGGTGGCCGGCGCCCCGACGGCCACGCGCAGCACGACCTGCCCGCGCACGGTCGTGTGGGTCAGGAAGACCTCGCCGCTGTCGTTGAGCCGGTCGAGCAGCGTCATGCTCGCGACGTCGGCGTCGACGTCGCCGGCCCAGCGGGGACGCAGGCACACCAGCGACAGCGGGTGGGGGGTCGCGACCTCGAACCGCTCGTCGGCCTCGGCCCAGGCGGCCAGCTCCTGCGCCAGCGCGACGCTGGAGCGGATGTGGGCGCGCAGCCCCTCGGCGCCGTACCAGCGGAGCACGAACCAGAGCTTGAGGGCCCGGAAGCGGCGCCCGAGCTCGATCTGCCAGTCGCGGTAGTCGACGACCGCGCCGGCCTCGGTGGCCGCGTTGCGGAGGTACTCGGGGAGGATCGCCAGCGCGCCGGTGAGCGCCGCCCGGTCGGCGACCCAGAAGAGGGTCGCGTCGAAGCCGGTGAGCAGCCACTTGTGCGCGTCGGTGGTGTAGCTGTCGGCCCACTCCACGCCGTCCTGCAGCGGGCGCAGCTCGGGCACCAGCCCGCTGACACCGGCGTAGGCGGCGTCGACGTGCAGCCACACGCCGAAGCGCTGGCAGACCGGCCCGAGCTGGGCCAGGGGGTCGATGGCCGTGGTCGACGTCGTCCCCACGGTCGCGCAGACCAGCACCGGCTTCAGCCCGCGGGCGACGTCGCGCTCCAGGCGGGCCGCCAGCGCACCCGGGCGCATGGCCAGGTCGTCGTCCACCTCGACGATGCGGACGGCGTCGGTGCCGAGCCCGGCGATCCGCACGGCCTTCTCCATCGAGGAGTGCGTCTCGGCGGAGACGTAGACCGTGTACTCCTCCGGCACCACGCCGTGCCGGACCGTCGCGCCGCCGCTGGCCCGGTGCAGGGCGGCCAGCAGCGCCACCAGGTTCGCGCCGGAGCTGGAGTCCTGGACGACGCCGCCGCCGCTGCCGGTGGACCGGAACGACGCCGGCAGGCCGAGCAGCGCGGCGAACCAGTCGAGGACGTGCTGCTCGAGCTCGGTGGCGGCGGGGCTGGTCACCCACGACATGCCCTGGATGCCCAGCCCGGCCGAGACCAGGTCGCCCAGGACCGACGGGCCGGAGGTGTTGGCCGGGAAGTACCCGAGGAAGCCGGGGTGCTGCCAGTGGGTGAGCCCGGGGACGACGACCCGGTCGAGGTCGGCGAGGACGGCGGCGATCGGCTCGCCCTGCTCGGGCGGCGCGTCGGGGAGCGCGGCGCGGACGTCGCCGGGCGCGACGGGGGAGCGGACCGGCAGGCCCGGCAGCCGGGTCCAGTAGTCGGCGATCCAGTCCACGACCTCGTGGCCGTGCCGCCGGAACTCCTCGGGACTCATGTGCGGTGCGGGCTCGGTCACGCCCCCACCGTATTCGCGCCGCCGCCCCGTCCCCGCGCGGCGCTCGGTCGAGGACGGTTCCGCCGCAGTGGACCAGCCCGGCAGCCGGTGACGGGTCCCAGGCGGCCGGGGACGGCACGTGGCCGGAGTGGCCCCATCACGGGGCCCGGAGGGTCCCCGATGGGGACAGGGGCAGCGGCTCCACGGCCGTCGGGGACGGCCGTCGGCCGCGGTGTCGGCCGGAGGCCGACGAACGGCACGGTGCCCCCGGTGCGACTCGAACGCACACTGCGCGGGTTTTGAATCCGCTCCCTCTGCCGATTGGGGTACGGGGGCGTGCCGGACACCACACGTCCGGCGGCGGTGTCCGCAGCCTAACGGGCGGGCTCCTGGCACCAGGCATCGCTAGGCTCTGCGCCCGTGAGCAGCGAGCCGACCCGGGTACTCATCGCCGAGGACGAGGCACTGATCCGTCTCGACCTGAAGGAGATGCTGGAGGAGGAGGGCTACGTCGTCGTCGCCGAGGTCGGCGACGGCCAGCAGGCCGTCGACCGGGCGCGCGAGCTCACCCCGGACCTGGTGATCCTCGACATCCAGATGCCGGTGCTGGACGGCCTGGCGGCCGCCGAGCAGATCGCCTCGGACCGGGTGGCGCCGGTGATCGTGCTGACCGCCTTCAGCCAGCGGGAGCTGGTGGAGCGGGCCCGGGACGCCGGCGCGATGGCCTACCTGGTGAAGCCGTTCTCCAAGAACGACCTCGTGCCGGCCATCGAGGTGGCCCGCGCACGGTTCGCCGAGCTGGCCGCCCTCGACGGCGAGGTGCGCACGCTGGAGGACCGGCTGGAGGCGCGCAAGGTCGTGGAGAAGGCGAAGGGCGTCCTCATGAGCCGGCAGGGGATGGCCGAGGCCGACGCCTTCCGCTGGATCCAGCGGACCGCCATGAACGAGCGGACGTCGATGAGAGCGCTGGCCCAGCGGATCCTCGACGAGGCCGCGGCCGCGGAGGGCTCCCCGGCCTGATCCGCACGGGCCGCCCCGGCGGCCCGTGCGAGCGGTCCCACGCCTCGTCACTCGGGCGCAACACGGTAGATCACGACCTCATCACGGTCCCCGGACGGCGCTCCGACTCCCGGATCCCAGCGGTTACGTTGCCTCCACTCAGCGGCCCTGCGGGCGGCATCCGCCGTTCGCCGGGCCTCGAAGCACGCAACATCCTGGGAGTTCATCGATGCGGATTGGCAGGAGCGCCCGCGGCATCGCCGTGACGAGCGTCGCCCTCATCGCGCTGGCCGCCTGTGGCGGCGACGACGGCGGCGACGACAACGAGTCCGGCGGCGGTGGCGGCGAGGCCACCTCCGGCGGCGGCGGTGGCGGCGGCGGCGTCAACATCTACGGCTCCGACGGCAACATGGGCAGCGCCCTCGGTGACCAGTTCACCACCCCCGGCGACCTCGCCGGCATGCAGGGCACGACGCCGCTGACCGACCTCAGCGACGACTTCAAGGCCCGGCTGGACGCGATCGACCCGGACCTCGGCGGCACGTACAACTACGCCGGTGAGACCTACGACGCCTTCATCCTCGTCTCGCTGGCGGCGCAGGCCGCGGGCAGCAGCGAGGCGCGGGACTTCGCGCCCTACATCAACGGCCTGACCTTCGGCGGCGACAAGTGCGAGGACTTCGCCAGCTGCCTGGAGATCCTCAACGCCGGCGGGAACGTCGACTACGACGGCGCCTCCGGGCCGCTGAGCTTCACCGACGCCGGTGAGCCGGCGGTGGCCTCCTTCGGTCTCCTGACCTTCGGCGAGGACAACGCGATCGACGACTCGCTCACCGAGTTCCAGGTGGCCGGCGACGAGACGCAGCAGGCCTCCGACGAGGGCCCGGCCCCGGTGCCCGCGGGCGCCACCGGCGACCCGCTGATCATCGGCACCCTGCTGCCGCTGACCGGCTCGCTCGCCTTCCTCGGCCCGCCCGAGGTCGCCGGCGCCCAGCTGGCCCTGCAGGAGGTCAACGAGGCCGGCGGCGTCCTGGGCGCCCCGGTGCAGCTGATCGAGACCGACTCCGGTGACACCTCGACCGACACCGCGAACACCAGCGTCGACCGCCTGCTGGCGGCCAACGCCGACGCGATCATCGGTGCGGCGTCGTCCTCGGTGAGCCTCACGGTCATCGACAAGATCGTGAACGCCGGCGTCCTGCAGATCTCGCCGGCCAACACGTCGGACCAGTTCACCGACTACAACGACCAGGGGCTGTACTTCCGCACCGCGCCCCCGGACCAGCTGCAGGCCATCCCGCTGGCCGACCTGGTGCTGGCCGACGGCAACAGCCGGGTCGGGATCCTGAACCTCAACGACGCCTACGGCACGGGCCTGGCCGACAACGTGACGGCCAACCTGGTCGAGGGCGGCCTCTCCGAGGACGACATCCAGGCGATCACGTACGACCCGAACGCCTCGTCGTACGACTCCGAGGTCCAGCAGATGGTGGAGTTCGACCCGGACGCCATCATCGTGATCGGGTTCGACGAGTCGGCCCGCATCATCCAGGAGCTCAACGCGCAGGGCATCGGCCCCGCGGGCGAGTGACCCGGAGGGCGTCCCCGCCGGGAACGGCGGGGCACCCACCCCGGTAGGACGGCAGCGGCCCGGCACCGACCACGGTGCCGGGCCGCTGTGCGTCCCGGGACCGGTCCCCGGGCGCTCAGCGCTGCAGGCGCTGCCCCGACGGTGCCCAGTCGGCCGGCCGCCCGGTGTGGTTCGAGAACTCCACCGACCAGCGCCACCAGCTGCGGTCGCCGGCGTGCTCCCAGGCGGTGAGGACGCCGACCTCGCCGCCGGGCAGCAGCACGGGCAGGCCCAGGTGCTCCTCGCCGGGCCAGACCTCGGCGCGGGTGAGCCCGTCGCCCACGAGGGTCAGCAGCGTGACGGGGGAGTAGTCGCCGTCCCGGTCGACGTCCCCGAGCGCGACCACGGCGCCGTCGTCCGCCGTCACGCGCACCTCGAGCCGGCTCGGGGCGGCGTGGACCAGCACGCGGGAGAACCCGCCGGCGGTCAGCGCCCGGGCGAACTCCAGGCCGTTCATGCCGCCGTCGCGGCTGCGCAGATCCCAGGTCCAGTTCATCCCGGCCCCATACCCCGACGGCGCCGGCCCCCTCCCGTCGGGGAGGGACCGGCGCCGTCGGGGTGGGGCGGTGCCTCAGTGGGCCTTGGCCAGCGTCCCGAGGTAGAGCTCGATGACCTTCGGGTCGTTCATCAGCGACTGCCCGGTGTCGGTGTAGGCGTTGCGGCCCTGGTCGAGCACGTAGCCGCGGTCGCAGATCTGCAGGCACCGGCGGGCGTTCTGCTCGACCATGATGATCGAGACGCCGGTCGCGTTGATCCGCCGGCAGCGGATGAACACCTCGTCCTGGTACGCCGGCGACAGGCCCGCCGAGGGCTCGTCGAGCAGCAGCACCGACGGCGACATCATCAGCGCGCGGCCCATGGCGACCATCTGCCGCTCGCCGCCCGACAGCGCCCCGGCCTTGCCCTTGCGCCGCTCACCGAGCAGCGGGAACAGGTCCACGACGTAGTCGAAGCGCTCCTGGAAGGTCCGCGGCCGCAGGTAGACGCCCATCTGCATGTTCTCCTCGATCGTGAGCGAGGGGAACACGTTGTTGTTCTGCGGCACGTAGCCGACCCCGAGCGACACCAGCCGGTGCGCCGGCGCGGAGGTGATGTCCTCCCCGCGGAGGCTCACCGACCCCGAACGCACGGGGATCAGCCCGAAGAGCGTCTTCAGCAGCGTCGACTTCCCGGCCCCGTTCGGGCCGATGATGCCGACGAGCTCGCCCTCCTGCAGGTAGAAGTCCGCCCCGCGCAGGATGTTCACCCCGGGCACGTAGCCGGCGACCAGGTCGTCGGCCCGCACCAGCGCGCCCTCGGCGAGCCGCAGGTGCTCCTCGCGGGTCGCCGCCTTCTCGGCGGGGGAGAGCTCGGCGGTGCCCGCCGCGGCCTCCTGGGCCCGGGTGACGTCCTCGCCGGACTCGTCGACCTCGAACAGTGGCTCGCTCATCGCTGGGTCCCCTCGCGGTCGGTGCCGTCGGAGGTGAGGACCTCGCCGTCGGTGCCCTCCTCGCGGGCGATCGCCGCCTCGGCCTCGGCGAGCACCCGGTCCTCCTCCTCGACGGTCAGCGGCGCGTCGTGGTGGGCGCCCAGGTAGGCGTCCACGACGGCCTGGTTCTGGCTGATCGACTCGGGCGGACCCTCGGCGATGACGCGGCCGGCGGCCATGACGACCACCCAGTCGCTGATGTCGCGGACGACGTCCATGTCGTGCTCGACGAAGACCACGGTCATGCCCTGCTCGCGCAGGTCCTTGACGTGACCCAGCAGGCTCTGCGTCAGGGCGGGGTTCACCCCGGCCATCGGCTCGTCGAGCATGACGACCTTCGGGTCGCTCATGAGCGCGCGCGCCATCTCGAGCAGCTTGCGCTGACCGCCGGACAGGGTGCCGGCGAAGTCGTCCTTCTTGGCGTCCAGCTTGAAGCGGGCCAGCAGGTCGAGGGCCTTCTCCGTGTTCGCCTTCTCCTGCGCCCGCCAGGCGCCGGGCACCAGCGAGCGGAAGAAGCTCTGGCCGCGCTGGTCCTGGGCGCCGAGCAGCATGTTCTGCAGCACGGAGAGCCGGGACAGCGCCTTGGTGAGCTGGAAGGTCCGGACGACGCCCAGGCGCGCGACCTGGTGCGGCGACAGCTTGCCCAGCGAGCGGCCGTCGAAGGACCACGTGCCGGAGTTGGGCTGGTCGAAGCCGGTGAGCAGGTTGAACAGCGTCGTCTTTCCGGCGCCGTTGGGCCCGATCAGGCCGGTGATCCCGCCCCGCTGGATCTCGAGGTGGTCGACCGACACGGCGGTCAGGCCGCCGAACGTGCGGGTCACCCCGTCGACCACGACGGCCGGGTCGGGCTTGGCGACACCGACCTCCCAGGGCACGTCCCGCAGGGCGGCCTGGGCCAGCCGGGCCGGCGGGGCGCCGGTCGCGGACGACTGCGAGGCCGCGGTGGCCCCGTGCGGCTGGTCAGCGGGCATCGAGCATCACCTCTCGTCGGTCACCCAGGATGCCCTGGGGCCGGAAGATCATGAGGAGCATCAGGCCCAACCCGATGATGATGAACCGGATGTAGGCGATGTCGGTGGTCGACAGCAGGTCGCCCCACTCGAACAGGCCGAAGAACGAGTTCCCCTCCGAGACCAGCGCGGCGAGCGCGCTGTCGGAGAACGCGATGATGAACCACAGCAGCATCGCGCCGATGACCGGCCCGATCACCGTGGCCGCGCCGCCGAGGATCAGCGCGCCGTAGGCGAGGAACGTGTTCGCGTTCTGGTACTGGTCGGGGTTCTGCGACCCGGTCCCGACGGCGTAGATCATCCCGCCGAGGGCGCCGAAGATGCCGCCCAGCACCAGCGACTGCATCTTGAACGCGTAGACGTTCTTGCCCAGCGCCCGCGCGGCGTCCTCGTCCTCGCGGACGGCCCGCAGCACGCGGCCCCACGGGCTGCGCATGAGCGCCCAGACGAGCAGGCAGGCCAGCAGCACGATGGACCAGCCGATCGTGATGACCCACAGCTCGCTGCCGCGCCACCGGGTGCCGAGGATGTCGAAGCGGCCGCTGACCGACCACGGGCACAGCGTGAAGAAGCTGCTGTTGAAGTCGAACAGGCCCTCGGTGCTGCCGGTGATCTCGGTGGAGCCGACGGACCGGAACAGCAGTCGTAACGCCTCCGCCGTCGCGATGGTGACGATCGCGAGGTAGTCGGCGCGCAGCCGCAGCGTGGGCAGGCCCAGCAGCAGCGCGAGGATCACCGCCGCGCCGAGGCCGACGACGACGCCGACCCAGAACGGCAGGTCCCACTGGGACACGGAGATGGCGATGCCGTAGCCGCCGACCATCGCGAAGGCGATCTGGCCGAAGTTCAGCAGACCCGTGTACCCGAAGTGCAGGTTGAGGCCGATGGCCAGCAGGGCGAAGAACACGGCCTGGTAGGCGAACATCGCGCGGATGCCCAGCACCAGGGCGTCGAGGAGCTCTCCCATGGCGGTCAGCCGATCCGGGCGCGGCTGCCCAGGATGCCCTGGGGCCGGACGACGAGGATGAGGATCAAGAGCAGCAGCCCTCCGACGTACTTCATGTCGTCGCGGATGACGAGCGTGGACATCTGCACGAAGACGCCGACGATGACGCTGCCCACCAGGGCGCCGTACGCCGTCCCGAGGCCACCGAGGGTGACGCCGGCGAACATGAGCAGCAGGAGCCGGAAGCCCATGTCCCACTGGACCTGGTCCGACAGCCCGAGCAGCACGCCGCCCAGCGCGGCCAGCGCGCCGCCCATGACCCACACGACGAGGATCACGCGGTTCACGTCGATGCCGGACGAGGCGGCCAGGTCGCGGTTGTCGGCGACCGCGCGCATCGCCTTGCCGATCCGGCTGCGCTGCAGCATCACCGCGACGGCGAGGAGCACGACCAGCGAGATGATGATCGAGTACAGGTCGCGGTCGGTGAGGGCGAAGGCGCCGTAGTCCCGGGCCCGCTGCGACTGGTAGTCGATGTAGGGGTTGGAGCGCCCGCCGTAGACCGTCTGGATCAGGTAGCGCACCGCCAGGGACAGACCGATGGAGACGACCAGCGCCGCGACCAGGCCGGTCCCGCGCCGGCGCAGGGGGCGCCACAGCCCGAGCTCGTTGAGGGCACCGACCAGGCCGCCGATGACGACGGCGATCACCGCGGAGGCGACCAGCGGGATGTCGGCGTCCACGTTGAGGTAGAAGGCGACGATCGCGCCGATGGTGACCAGCTCGCCGTGCGCGAAGTTGGTCAGCCCCGTCGTCCCGAAGATGAGCGACAGGCCCACCGCGCTGATCGCGATCAGCAGGCCGAACCGCAGGCCGTCGACGAAGAGCTGGACGGCGAGGATGCGATCGCTGCCGCTGCCGCGCTGCCCGTCGGACAGGGCGAAGTTGACCGGTTCGCGGCCGTTGAGCTCGACGGTGACGGTGCGGGTGTCGCCGGCGCCGCCGACCGAGACACCCTCGGGGAGGGAGTCGGCGTCGAGGGTGACGACGTACTCACCCGGTCCGGGCACCGGGACGGAGAACCGCCCGCGCTCGTCGCTCTCGCCCTCGCCGACCTCCTGCCCGTCGGCGGTCTCGACCGTGATCGTCACCCCCTCGATGGGGCCGGTGGCGCCGGTGGTCAGCGTCCCGCGGACCTGCTCGCCCTCCGCCGAGGCGACGCCCGGCGTGAGCGCGGCGATCGCGAGCCCGAAGAAGGTGACCAGCAGCAGTCGCAAGACGACGTGCCGCCGGTGCGACGGTCGGTGGCCGGTCGTGCCGGCCCGCCCCGCGGAAGGGGACGGCGTCCGACGGGGGTCTTCCCGGCGGACGCGATCTGGCGCGTGCGTCACGCGTGCTCCCTGCGTGTGAGTGGAGCACGGAAGGTAACCCAGAGATGTTGCACAACATGTCCGTCCCCGGTCACCTGTGACCGTTCCGCGACCCGCCGGTGTCACTCCGTCGCGACGGGGCGACACGTCGGAGGCGTCCGGCGGGGCCCGGTGCTCAGGTCGCTGTGGCCATGCACGTCAGCCGGGCGGTGGCCGTCACGCGGCCGGTGTCGTCGGTGACCTCGACCGTGAACGTCGACAGCGTCCGGCCCCGGCGGACCGGCGTCGCCACCGCGGTGACGGTGCCGGCGGTCGCCGCCCGCAGGTAGCTGGCGTTGAGCTCGATGCCCACCACCCTGCGCTCGGGGCCGGCGTTCAGGGCCGCCGCCCAGGAGCCCACCGACTCCACCAGCGCGCAGGTCGCGCCACCGTGCAGCAGTCCGTAGGGCTGCTCGTTGCCCTCGACCGGCATCGTCGCGACGGTGCGGTCCGGGTCGAAGTCGGTGATGCGGATGCCGAGCTTGTCGTCGAGCGGGCTGCTCTGGCCGGCCGGGATCCAGTCGGGCGGGGCGGGGATCACGTCCCGGCACGCTAGCCGCGCGCCGCCGGCGCCCCGCGGCGACCCCGCCCGCTTCGCCGCTCGCGCTCCCGTGGCTGTCGGTGGGCGGACCTAGGATCGCGGGCGATGTCCGCACCGGTCACCACCCCCGCGCCCGCCGCCCCCTCGACCCCGAGCGGGCAGCGCCCGCGTCTGCTGCTGCTCGACGGGCACTCGCTGGCCTACCGCGCCTTCTTCGCGCTGCCGGTCGAGAACTTCTCCACGACCACCGGCCAGCCGACCAACGCCGTCTACGGCTTCACGTCGATGCTGATCAACGTGCTGCGCGACGAGGCGCCCACGCACCTCGCCGTGGCGTTCGACGTCGGCCGCAAGACCTTCCGCAGCGAGATCTACGCGGAATACAAGGCCAACCGGTCGGAGAGCCCCACGGACTTCCGCGGCCAGGTGAGCCTGATCCAGGAGGTGCTCGCCGCCCTGCACGTGCCGGTGATCACCGCCGAGGGCTTCGAGGCCGACGACGTCATCGCCACCCTCACCGTGCAGGCGGTCGACGCCGGCATGGACGTGCTGATCTGCACCGGCGACCGCGACGCGCTGCAGCTGGTCAACGAGCACGTGACGGTGCTCTACCCGCGCAAGGGCGTGTCCGACCTGACCCGGTTCACGCCGGAGGAGGTCGAGGCCAAGTACGGGCTGACCCCGGCGCAGTACCCGGACTTCGCGGCGCTGCGGGGCGACCCGAGCGACAACCTGCCGAGCATCCCGAGCGTCGGGGAGAAGACCGCGGCCAAGTGGGTCCGGGAGTACGGCTCCCTCGACCAGCTGGTCGACCGGGTCGACACGGTGAAGGGCAAGGTCGGCGAGAAGCTGCGCGAGCACCTGTCGTCGGTGCTGCAGAACCGGCGGCTCACCGAGCTCGACCGTGCGGTGCCGCTGGAGGTGGGGCCCGTCGACCTCGCCGTCCAGCCGTGGGACCGCAACGAGGTCCACACCCTGTTCGACAACCTGCAGTTCCGGGTGCTGCGCGACCGGCTGTTCGCCACGCTGTCCAGCGCCGAGCCGGAGGTCGAGGGCGGCTTCGAGGTCACCGCCGACGACGTGGCGCCCGGCGGGCTGGGCGCCTGGCTGGACGCGCACGCGCGCGGTCGCACCGGGCTGGTGTTCCGCGGCACCTGGGGCCGGGGCACCGGCGAGCTGACCGGGCTGGCCCTGGCCGCCGGCGACGACCACGCCACCTTCGTCGACCTCGGGCCCGACCTGGACCCCGCCGACGAGCAGGCGCTGGCCGCGTGGCTGGCCGACGCCGACCGGCCGAAGGTCGCCCACGCCGTGAAGGGCCCGCTGCTGGCGGTCTGGGCGCGGGGCTGGGAGCTGCGCGGGCTGGTCAGCGACACCGAGCTCGCCGCCTACCTCGCGACCCCCGGCCAGCGCTCCTTCGACCTGGCCGACCTGGCCGTGCGCTACCTGCGCCGCGAGCTCAAGGACGCCGCCGCGCAGGAGAGCCAGCTGACGCTGGACGGGATGGGCCCCAGCGAGGCCGACCTCGCGGCCGAGGCGGCGCACGCCGACGTCCTCAAGGCGGTGGCGGTCAACGACCTGTCCGACGCGCTGGAGTCCGTGCTCGGCCAGCGCGGCGGCGACTCGCTGCTCGGCGAGATCGAGCTGCCGCTGACCCGGGTGCTCGCCGCCATGGAGTACCGCGGCATCGCCGCTGACCTGGACTTCCTGCACGAGCTGCAGCGCGAGTTCGCCGAGGGCGTCGCGGCCGCGGCCGCCGAGTGCTACGCCGTCATCGGCCACGAGGTGAACCTCGGCTCGCCCAAGCAGCTGCAGACCGTGCTGTTCGACGAGCTGGCGCTGCCCAAGACCAAGAAGATCAAGTCCGGGTACACGACCGACGCCGAGGCCCTCACCTCGCTGCTGGCGCAGACGGGGCACCCGTTCCTCGAGCACCTGTTGCGTCACCGTGACGTGACGCGGCTGCGCACGGTGATCGACGGGCTCATCCCGATGGTCGACGACGGCGGTCGCATCCACACCACGTTCCAGCAGACGATCGCGGCGACCGGCCGGCTCAGCTCGACCGACCCGAACCTGCAGAACATCCCGATCCGCACCGCCGAGGGACGCCGCATCCGGCAGGCGTTCGTGGTGGGCGGCGGCTTCGAGTCGCTGATGACCGCCGACTACAGCCAGATCGAGATGCGGATCATGGCGCACCTGTCCGGCGACGAGGGCCTCATCGAGGCCTTCACGTCGGGGGAGGACCTGCACTCGTTCGTGGCGTCGAAGGCCTTCGACATCCCGATCGAGCAGGTCGACCCGGAGATGCGCCGCCGGATCAAGGCGATGAGCTACGGCCTGGCCTACGGGCTGTCGGCCTACGGGCTCGCGCAGCAGCTGCGGATCACCCCGGAGGAGGCGCGCGGGCAGATGCACGCCTACTTCGAGCGCTTCGGCGGCATCCGCGACTACCTCGACTCCGTGGTCGACGAGGCCCGGCGGACCGGCTACACGGTCACCACCCTCGGCCGCCGCCGGTACCTCCCCGACCTCACCAGCGACAACCGGCAGCGGCGGGAGATGGCCGAGCGGATGGCGCTCAACGCCCCGATCCAGGGCTCGGCGGCCGACGTCATCAAGGTCGCCATGCTGCGGGTCGAGGAGGCCATCGCCGCCGAGGGGCTGCGGTCGCGGATGCTGCTGCAGGTCCACGACGAGCTCGTGCTCGAGGTGGCGCCGGGGGAGCGGGACGCGCTGGAGACCCTGGTGCGCCGCGAGATGGCCGGCGCGGCGCAGCTGTCGGTGCCCCTGGAGGTCTCCGTCGGCTTCGGCGCCAGCTGGGACGCCGCCGCCCACTGAGGGAGGACCCCGATGCCCCCCACGCCTCGCATGCTCGGCGCGGGGCCCTGCATCGGGGCCACGACCACAGCTCTCGAGGTGTGGTCGAGGTCGAGGTTCACGGTCGGTGGGCGACCAGGATCAGCGTCCCGGGCACCAGCGCGCCGCGGGCGGGGGACCACTGCCCCCACTCCTGCGTGCGGCCCGGCGTCCACTCCGGCTCCACCAGGTCGTCGAGCACCAGCCCGGCGCCGACCACCGCCCGCACCCAGTCGCCGACCGTGCGGTGGTGCTCGACGTACGTGGCCCGCCCGTCGTCGTCGGTCTCCACGTAGGGCGTGCGGTCGAAGTAGGACGACGTCACGGTCAGGTCGGCGGGGTCGGGGGAGTCCGGCAGCGGCCAGCGCATGGGGTGGTTCACCGACGCGACGAACCGGCCGCCCGGGCGCAGCACCCGCGCGACCTCCCGCAGCGCGCCCTCGACGTCGGCGACGAAGGGCAGCCCGCCGAACGCCGAGCACACGACGTCCACGGCGGCGCCGGCCAGCGGCAGGGCGCTGACGTCGGCCTGCAGCAGCGGGACGGCCAGCCCGGTCGCCCGGTTCAGCCCGGCGGCGCGGGCCAGCATCCCGGCCGACAGGTCCAGCGCGACGACGTCCGCGCCCGCCCGGCGCAGCCAGCGCGCGCAGGGCGCCGAGCCGCAGCCCACCTCGAGCACCCGGCGTCCGGCGACGTCGCCCAGCAGGTGCGCGTCGCCCTCGCGGAGGCCCTCCGGGCACCACAGGAAGTCGACGTCGCCGAGGTCGTCGCCGTGCTCGGCGAGGTAGGCGGGCGCGGCCGCGTCCCACCAGCGGCGGTTGGCGCGGGCGGACTCGGCGTCGCCGGCGCGACGGCGGGCGACGCCGCCGGCAGCGGGGTAGCCGTCGGGGCCGAGGGGGAGGGAGGTCATCACCCGGGAGCGTGACACGCCGGGGCCGCGGACCGGGGCCGGACCCAGGTGGACCGGGGTGCCCCGGGCTCCGTACCATGGGGATGCGCCAGAGGTCTGTCAACGCTGTCCCTCACCGGGGGCTCTGCCCTTCTTGAGTACCAGCGCGCGCTGGCTCTCCCCGCTCCCCGCGGTCACCCGGCCGCGGGACGTCCTGTCCCTACGCATCCCCCGTCCGGAGCACTCGACCACATGACCTCCACCCAGGTCCGTCCTAACAGCACCCCGCAGGTCGCGGTGAACGACATCGGCACCGCCGAGGACTTCCTCGCCGCGATCGACCAGACGATCAAGTACTTCAACGATGGCGACATCGTCGAGGGCGTCATCGTCAAGGTCGACCGGGACGAGGTGCTGCTGGACATCGGCTACAAGACCGAGGGCGTCATCCCCTCGCGTGAGCTCTCCATCAAGCACGACGTCGACCCCAACGAGGTCGTCAAGGTCGGCGACGAGGTGGAAGCCCTGGTCCTCCAGAAGGAGGACAAGGAAGGCCGCCTGATCCTGTCCAAGAAGCGCGCCCAGTACGAGCGCGCCTGGGGCACGATCGAGGCGAAGAAGGAAGCCGACGAGGTCGTCACCGGCACCGTCATCGAGGTCGTCAAGGGCGGTCTCATCCTCGACATCGGCCTGCGCGGGTTCCTCCCCGCCTCGCTGGTCGAGATGCGCCGCGTCCGCGACCTGCAGCCCTACGTGGGCCGCGAGCTCGAGGCCAAGATCATCGAGCTCGACAAGAACCGCAACAACGTCGTCCTCTCCCGTCGGCAGTGGCTGGAACAGACGCAGTCCGAGGTCCGCAGCGAGTTCCTCAACAAGCTCGCCAAGGGCCAGGTCCGGACCGGCGTCGTCTCCTCGATCGTCAACTTCGGTGCCTTCGTGGACCTGGGTGGCGTCGACGGCCTGGTGCACGTCTCCGAGCTGTCCTGGAAGCACATCGACCACCCGTCCGAGGTCGTCGAGGTGGGCCAGGAGGTCACCGTCGAGGTCCTCGACGTCGACCTGGACCGCGAGCGGGTCTCCCTGTCGCTGAAGGCGACGCAGGAGGACCCGTGGCGTCAGTTCGCCCGGACGCACCAGATCGGCCAGGTCGTGCCCGGCAAGGTCACCAAGCTGGTGCCCTTCGGTGCGTTCGTCCGCGTCGACGAGGGCATCGAGGGTCTGGTGCACATCTCCGAGCTGGCCGAGCGCCACGTGGAGATCCCCGAGCAGGTCGTGCAGGTCGGCGACGAGATCCTGGTCAAGGTCATCGACATCGACCTGGACCGCCGCCGGATCTCGCTGTCGCTCAAGCAGGCCAACGAGGGCGTCGTCGGCGACGAGGACGTGTTCGACCCCGCCGCCTACGGCATGGCCGCCAGCTACGACGAGCAGGGCAACTACATCTACCCCGAGGGCTTCGACCCGGAGACCGGCGAGTGGCTCGAGGGCTACGAGGAGGCCCGGGAGACCTGGGAGCGGCAGTACGCCGAGGCCCAGGCGCGGTACGAGGCGCACCGGAAGCAGATCGCCGCTGCCAAGGAGGCCGACGCCGAGGCCGCCGCGGGTGGGAACTACTCCTCGGGTGGGGACGCCGGCGCGTCCGACGCCTCGGGGGGCACCCTGGCCAGCGACGAGGCGCTCGCCGCGCTGCGGGCCAAGCTCGCCGGCGGGGAGTGACCACCGCCGCGCTGAGGTGAGCTGACAGCTCGACCACGGAGGCCCAGGACCGACCGGTCCTGGGCCTCCGTGCTGTCCGGGGGAGGGACGCGGCGGGAGGTTGGCCCGCGCGCCGGCCTCCCGTGCCGCTACAGGCTCAGGATGATGGCGAAGGCGGTGCGCGGGCGGCCGCCGGACCCGGCGAGGAACGCCCAGGTGTGCCGGCCGGCCGGGGCGCTGGTGGTCAGCCAGCGGAGGAACGCGTTGCGCGGCCGCACGTCGGCCGCCTCGCGCTGGGCCAGCCGCTCGCGGACGCCGGGCAGGTCGCTGGCCCGCACGCCGGAGGGCCGGTCGAGCCGGTGCCGGCCGCGGGAGCCCGCGGGGGAGGTCGGGACGGTGGCCTGCGTGGGACGCGACATCGCGGTTCTGCCTTCCTTGGCGTACTACCTCGGCGTTCGGGAGATCGCCGAGGCGGACGTTATGCAGCGTGACGGGTGGGACTGGTGCGACGCGCCGGGCGGGACGGGCCCGTGTTACCTGTCCGTGATGGTCGGCAGCGTGCTGGCTACTGTCCGTGCGTGCTGCGCATCGGGTTGACGGGTGGGATCGGGTCGGGGAAGAGCACCGTGTCGCGGCTGCTGGCCGAGCGCGGCGCGGTGGTCGTCGACGCCGACGCCATCGCCCGCGAGGTGGTCGAACCGGGCACCCCGGGCCTCGCGGCGGTCGTCGCCGCCTTCGGCGAGGGCGTGCTGACCCCCGACGGCACGCTGGACCGGCCGGCGCTGGGCGCGGTGGTCTTCGCCGACCCCGAGGCCCGGGAGCGGCTGAACGCGATCGTGCACCCGCTGGTGCGGGAGCGGGCCGCGGAGCTCGCGGCGGCGGTCCCCGACGACGGCGTCGTCGTGCACGACATCCCGCTGCTCGTCGAGTCCGGCCAGGGCGGCCGCGGCGGCGCGCACGACCTGGTGCTGGTCGTCGAGACCGACCTGGAGACCCGGCTGCAGCGGCTGGTGCGGCGGGGGATGTCCGAGGACGACGCCCGCGCCCGGATCGCCGTCCAGGCCACCGACGAGCAGCGGCGGGCCGTGGCCGACGTCGTCCTGGACAACAGCGGCTCGCCCGAGCAGCTGGCCGCCCAGGTGGACCGCTTCTGGGCCGAGCACGTGGCCCCCCACCTGGGCTGAGCCCGCGGAGGCCTCGGGCCCCCCGGCTGGGTTGACCCCTGGCTGCCTCGCGCCCCGCAGACGACGAGAGGCCCCGACCGGATGGTCGGGGCCTCTCGTGCTGGTGGGCGATACTGGGTTCGAACCAGTGACCTCTTCCGTGTCAGGGAAGCGCGCTACCACTGCGCTAATCGCCCGGGGTCCGGTCTGGTGACCGGCCCGCTCCACCGCCCTCGCGAGCGAGACGAGGTGGAGACGGGATTTGAACCCGTGTAGACGGCTTTGCAGGCCGTTGCCTCGCCTCTCGGCCACTCCACCGCACACACGGGCGCCGGTCTCGCGACCAGCGCCCGAGGTTCCGAGCGGACGACGGGATTCGAACCCGCGACCCTCACCTTGGCAAGGTGATGCTCTACCAACTGAGCCACGTCCGCGTTGCAGGGAGAACATTACACGGCCCGGCGGACCCGTTTCAGGGGGGGTCCCCCTCGGGGTGGGGAGGGATCAGCGGGCCCCGGGGTCGGCGCCGCCGGACAGCAGGGCCGCCAGCTCGTCGTCCACCCGCAGGACCGCCGACTCCTCGCCCGGGGGCACCAGCTGCTCGGTCTGCCGCAGGAAGGCGGCCACCGCGGCCCGCGACACCTCGAACAGCGCCTCGCCGGAGGGGGCCCGCAGGTGCAGGAAGAGGACGTCACCGGTGGTGCGGGCCGGCCACAGCCGGACGTCGCCCTCGCCGGCGGGCCGGTCCAGCCCCGCGCGCAGCAGGTCCCGCGCCAGCAGCCACGAGATGCCGTCGTCCGCACCGGGGTCGCCGAAGGCGATCCGGACGGCGAAGGGGTCGGCCACCTCGTAGCCGAGCGTCGCCGGCACCTCGGTCCAGGAGTGCGGACCGACCAGGTGCAGCGTCGTGGAGGTGGAGTGTCCGGGGGTGGAGCGGCTCGCCATGACCGGGCAACGACCGAGTGGTGGTCGGGTGACGCACGGGTGCATCCCGGGCGTGTCGCGGCCGTGCGTCGGCGCGCCCGCACGAGCTGAACCGACGCGGCGCCCTGCGACGAAGGCCCCGTGTGACGATGGGAACCGTGAGCCGTCCCGCGCGTCGACTCGGGGACGATCCCGGGGACGCCGACCTCGTCGCCCGGCTGCGTGCGGGCGACCGGTCGGCGGTCGACGACCTCTACGAGCGCTTCCGCCGTCCGGCCTTCGCGCTGGCGAAGCGGGTGCTGGCCGACGACGTGCTGGCCGAGGACGTCCTGCAGGACGCGTTCCTCGCCGTCTGGCGGGACCCCGGGGCCTACGACGGCGCGCGCGGCAGCTTCGCGTCCTGGTTCCTGGCGATGGTCCACCACAAGGCCGTCGACGCCGTCCGGCGCGAGGAGTCCCAGCGCCGCCGCCAGTCCCGCGCCGAGGACGAGGTGGCGCTCGCCGCGCCGACGGCGACCGCCGACGTCGAGGACGACGTCTGGCGGCGCGTCGTCGCCGACCGCGTCCGCAGCGCGCTGGGGAACCTCCCGGAGGCGCAGCGCGAGGCGCTGACCCTCGCCTACTACGGCGGGTACACCCAGCGGGAGGTGGCAGCTCTCACGGACGCACCCCTGGGCACCGTCAAGACGCGCATGCTCGCCGGGATGCGGCGACTGCGGACCGAGCTGGGCGGCGTGGCCGGTGCCGCGCCCGGTGGCGCCCTGGGGACGTCCCGGTGAGCGAGCGGCGCGGGCCCCGGCTGGAGCCGGACGGTCACGAGGTGTACGACGAGCTCGCGGTCGGCTGGGCGCTGCACGCGCTCGAGCCCGAGGACGAGGTCGTCTTCGCCGCCCACCTGCCCGGTTGCGCCCGCTGCGCGCGGACCGTGGCCGAGACCTCCGAGGTGATGGGGGCCCTGGCGCAGGACCTGCCCCAGGCCGAGCCGAGCCCCGGCCTGCGGGACCGGCTGCGCGCGGCCGTGGAGGAGACGCCGCAGGTGCCGCAGGTGCCGCAGGCGCCGCAGCCGCTCGCCGACCCGCCCGCGCAGCCCCCGGCCCGGCCCGCGCCTCCGGCCCAGCCGCGGCCCGGGCCGGCGAGCACCCCGGCGCCGGGCGGCGGCGCGACCCGGGCCACCGGCTTCCCGGACTACCGGCCGCCGGCGCCGCGGCCGGCCGACCCGCGCCCGTCCTGGCGCCGGGTGCTGCCCAACGCGCTCGTCGCCGCGGCGGTGGCCGCGATCCTGGGGCTGGGCACCTGGAACGTCGTCCTCAGCGACGCCCGGGACGACGCCGTCGAGCAGGCCGCCGACCAGGAACGGGTGGTGCAGTCCCTCCTGGAGCCGGGGACGGCGACCATCGCCCCGCTCTCCGGCGACGACGGTCAGGTGGCGACGGTCGTGGCCCGAGACTCGCAGGTCCAGGTGGTCACGCAGGGGCTGCCGCTCAACGACCAGGAGTCGCAGGTCTACGTGGTGTGGGGGATCGACGGGGACTCCCCGGTCCCGCTGGGCACCTTCGACGTGGACCGTTCCCGGACCGACGTCCAGACCGTACGCTCCACCACGACCGGGCTGGACGACTTCGAGGGCTATGCGGTCAGTCTCGAGCCGGGTCGGGAGGCGCCGTCGGAACCGACGGTGGTGGTCGCGAGCGGGTAGGTGACGAGCTGAGCGAGCAGGAGACGGTGGCGGCCCCCGGGCGGGCGTCGCTGCCCACGCCCCGCAGCGGTGAGGCGGCCGCCGGCGGGACCGCCCGGCCGCCGGACGAGGCGCGGCGGGCGCACTTCGCCGACGACGGCGTCCGCTCCCTGCGCGAGCGCGTCGCCGAGACCGGCTGGCGCCGGCGGATCGCCGCGCGGCGCAGCACCGACCACGCCTACCGCGTCGGCGTCGGCGTGGTCGGCGGCCTGATCGTCGCGGTCGGGCTGGCGACCATCCCGCTGCCCGGTCCCGGCTGGCTGACCGTCATCGCCGGTCTCTTCGTGCTCGCCAGCGAGTTCTTCTGGGCCGAGCGCCTGCTCGAGTTCACCAAGCGCAACGTCAAGGCCTGGACCGACTGGCTGGGCCGCCAGCCCGTGTGGGTCCGCGGCCTCGTGGCGCTGGCCACCGCGGCGTTCGTCTACGGCGTGCTCGTGGTGACGCTGCACCTCACCGGCGTCCCCGACTGGGTACCGGGGTGGGTGCCGCTCTGGCGGTAGGCGTCTGGCACAATCAGAGGCGCACCGGGCGATTGGCTCAGTGGTAGAGCGCTTCGTTCACACCGAAGAGGTCACTGGTTCGAACCCAGTATCGCCCACCGGCACGAGGGCCCCAGGTCGACAGACCCGGGGCCCTCGTCGTCTCTGGGGCGCGACTCAGCCGGCGGCCGGGCCGTAGGTCAGGTGCGCCACCCCGTTGGACAGCGCCTCGGCGCCCAGCAGCGACAGCGGCGTCCGCGCCGTCCCCTCGGGGAACAGGCGGATGCCCTCGCCGACGGCCACCGGGTAGACGTACAGGTGCAGCTCGTCGACCAGGCCGTCGGCGACCAGGGCGCGGACCAGCGTGGCGCTGCCGCTGACGTACAGGTCGCCCCGGGCCTTGAGCTCCCGGATGCGGTCGGCGTCGTAGCCGCCGAGCACCGAGGAGTTGCGCCAGACCGACTCGGCGTCGGTCAGCGTCGAGGACACGACGTGCTTGGGGGTGTCGTTGAAGAACGGCGCGCCCGGGTCGTCCTCGGCGGTGCGGGTCGACCAGGCCGGGGCGAACATCGTGAACGTGGTCCGGCCCAGCAGGATCCCCTGCGCCGGCGCGGTGAGGGAGCCGATGGACCCGGCCAGGTCGTCGGGGAACCCGTAGTCCATCGTCCACATCGGGGCGTCCACCACCCCGTCGACGGTCGTGAACTCGTGCACCCTGATCGCGCCCATGGGTCTTCCTCCTGAGGAGCTCGCCGCGGCCCGGTGGCCGCCGGCGGTGAGTCTGTCGGAGGGGAGACGGAGGGCGGTGCGGTTCCTCATCGGTGGCGGCCGGATCCGTTCCGTGGGCGTCCGGCTAGCGTGCCCGGACGTGCCCGTGCTCAGCCGTCCCGTCGCCGCCCGCCCGCACCCCGACGGCTCCGACCGCGAGGGCGACCACGCGCCGCACCACCTCGTCGTCGAGGCGGTGTCGCAGGTGTGGGAGCAGGTGCTGCTGGACCTGGGGGACGACGTCCTGCCGCCGCGGGACATCGCCGTCGTCCGGGCGGCGTTCGACTACCGGCACGAGGTCTTCGTGGCCCCGGCCGACTTCGAGGTGGGCGTCGTCCGGGTCGGCCGGACGTCGGTGGAGCTCGCCGTGCGCGTGCACCAGGGCGGCCGGCCCGTCGTCGACGCGCAGGTCGTGGTGGCGCACGTGGACGCGGGCCGCACCGCCGCCGTCCCGCTGACCGACCGGCAGCGCGCCGCGCTGGCGACCATCGCCGTCCCCGCCCCCACCGCGGCGGGCTGACCGGCGGCCCTGCACGGGAGGCCGGAGGCGCGGACGATGGGGGAGTGCCCCAGCCCGACCGCGCCGCCCGGCTGACCGCGGCGCTGGCCCGGGACGGCGCCACCTGCATCTGGTGCGGCCGGGTCCTCGGCGGGCTGGTGCCGCCCACCACCGAGCACGTGGTGCCCCGGGTGAAGGGCGGCCCGTCCTGGCCCGAGAACGAGGTCGCGGCCTGCCGGCGGTGCAACGCCGCACGCGGCCACGTGGCGCCGGTGGAGTGGCTGGAGGAGTGCCGCCGGCGCGGCTGGTCGCCCGACGGGGCCCGGCTGGAGCGGTCGCTCACCGCGCTGGCCGCCGCCATCGCCGAGCGCGGCGGTCAGCGGCGCGCCCGGCCCTACCTCGACGCCCAGCTCCGGCGGCTGAGGCGCAGGGCCCCGCGCGCCGCGGGTGCGTAGCGTCGCGTCCGTGGAGACGGTGGTCGGCACGGTCGAGCAGGTGGCGGTCTACCCGGTGAAGTCGCTCGGCGGCCGGACGGTGCCCGAGGCGCACGTGGACGCCGCCGGGCTGCGCGGCGACCGGACGTACGCGGTGGTCGACGCGACGACCGGTGAGCGGGTGACCGTGAAGACGACGCCGCGGATGCGCGAGGTGGTCGCCACCGGGGACGCCGGGGCCGACACCGAGACGCTGACCGCGGTGCTGGGCCGGCCGGTGCGGCTGGCCGCCTCGGACGCGGGTCCGCAGGTCGACGCGGCCGCCGTCCACCTGGTCAGCCGGCAGGCGGTCGACCGGGCCGCGGCCGGGGACGTGCCCGAGGGCTGCTCGGCCGACGACCCGCGGGCCAACCTGCTGCTCGCGCTGGACGGCGGCGACGAGCGCGACTGGGTCGGCCGGCGGCTGCGGGTGGGGGAGGCGCTGCTGCGGGTCACCCGCACGCCCAAGCACTGCCTGGGCGTGTACGCCGAGGTGCTCGCGCCCGGCCGGGTGGCCGTCGGCGACCCCGTGCGGCTGGAGGACGAGGCGGAGCCCCCCGCCGGCTGACCACCGGGCCGACCGGCGACGCGCACCGAACGGGGGTGCGCCGGTGGATACCCTGCAGGTGTCCGGCTGCCCGGCCGGGCGCCGTCGCGAAACCCCGTAGGAGTCCCCGTGCCCGCCGCGCCCACCCCCACCGCTGTCGCCCCGATCCGGGTGCCGGCCGGGACGACGGCCCAGCAGGCGCTCAAGGACGCCGGTGTGCCGCTCAAGGGCCCCGACGGCGCCGTCGTCGTCCGCGAGGTCGCGACCGGCGACCTCAAGGACCTCGCCTGGGTGCCCGACGCCGACGCCGACGTGGAGCCCGTGCCGGCGGCGAGCCCCGACGGCCGCGCGGTCATCCGGCACTCGACCGCGCACGTGCTCGCCCAGGCGGTGCAGGACCTGTTCCCCGGCACCCGGCTGGGCATCGGCCCGCCGGTGGAGAACGGCTTCTACTACGACTTCGACCCCGAGCGGCCGTTCACCCCCGAGGACCTGCAGGCGCTCGAGAAGCGGATGACCGAGATCGTCCGCGCCGGCCAGCACTTCGCCCGCCGCGAGATCAGCGACGCCGACGCCGAGGCCGAGCTCGCCCACGAGCCGTACAAGCTCGAGCTCATCGGGCTCAAGGGCGGCGCGGGGGAGGCGGCCGAGGGGGCCGACGTCGAGGTCGGCGGCGCCCAGCTGACGATGTACGACAACCTCGACGCCCGCACCGGCGACCGGGTCTGGACCGACCTGTGCCGCGGCCCGCACCTGCCGCGCACCAGCAACATCCCGGCGTTCTCGCTGACCCGCAGCGCCGCCGCGTACTGGCGGGGCAGCGAGAAGAACCCGCAGCTGCAGCGCGTCTACGGCACCGCCTGGGAGAGCAGGGAGGCCCACAAGGCCTACCTGGAGCAGCTCGCCGAGGCCGAGCGCCGCGACCACCGCCGCCTGGGGGTGGAGCTGGACCTGTTCAGCTTCCCCGACGAGATCGGCTCCGGCCTCGCGGTCTTCCACCCCAGGGGCGGGGTGGTGAAGCGGGAGATGGAGGACTACGTCCGCCGCCGGCACATCGAGGAGGGCTTCCAGTACGTCGGCACGCCGCACATCTCCAAGGGCGTGCTCTTCGAGACCTCGGGGCACCTGCCGTACTACGCCGACACCATGTTCCCGCCGATGGAACTGGAGAACAGCGAGTACTACCTCAAGGCCATGAACTGCCCGATGCACAACCTGATCTTCCGGTCGCGCGGGCGGTCCTACCGGGAGCTGCCGCTGCGCTTCTTCGAGTTCGGGTCGGTGTACCGGTACGAGAAGTCCGGCGTCGTCCACGGCCTCACCCGGGTGCGCGGGCTCACCCAGGACGACTCGCACAGCTACGTCACCCCCGAGCAGGCACCCGGCGAGATCCGCCACCTGCTGGCCTTCGTCCTCGGGCTGCTGCGCGACTTCGGCCTCGACGACTACTACCTGGAGCTGTCCACCCGCGGGGAGTCGGAGAAGTTCATCGGCTCCGACGAAGAGTGGGCCGTGGCCACCGCCGTCCTGGAGGAGGCCGCCCGCGAGACCGGCCTGGAGCTCGTCCCCGACCCGGGCGGCGCCGCCTTCTACGGGCCGAAGATCTCCGTGCAGGCCCGCGACGCCATCGGCCGCACCTGGCAGATGTCGACCATCCAGTACGACTTCAACCAGCCCGCCCGCTTCGGCCTGGAGTACACGACCCCCGGCGGTGACCGCGCGCAGCCGGTGATGATCCACTCGGCGAAGTTCGGCTCGATCGAGCGGTTCTTCGGCGTGCTCACCGAGCACTACGCCGGCGCGTTCCCGGCCTGGCTGGCCCCGGTCCAGGTGCTCGGCGTCCCGGTCACCGACGAGCAGGTGCCCTACCTCACCGACGTCGCGCTGCGGCTGCGGGCCCAGGGCATCCGGGTCGAGGTCGACGACTCCGACGACCGGATGCAGAAGAAGATCCGGACGGCCAGCAAGCAGAAGGTGCCGTTCGTGCTCATCGCCGGGGCGACCGACGCCGAGGCGGGCGCGGTCTCCTTCCGCTTCCGCGACGGCAGCCAGCACAACGGCGTCCCGGTGGAGCAGGCCGTGGCGGCGATCGCCGGCTACGTCGCGTCCCGAGCCAACGCCGACCCGTCGGCCGAGGCGCTGCAGGTGGCCGGATGACGGGGGGCGACGAGGACCTCGCCGCGGTCGCCGGCGACGACGGCGGTCCGACGACGGTCTTCGAGCACCTGTGGACGCCCTACCGGATGGCCTACATCCGCGGCGAGGGCAAGCCCACGGGCGAGCACGACTGCCCGTTCTGCCTGATCCCGCGGATGGACGACGAGGAGGGGCTGGTCGTCGCCCGCGGGCGCACGGTGTTCGCCGTCCTCAACCTCTACCCGTACAACGCCGGCCACCTCATGGTCGTGCCGTACCGGCACGTGCCGGACTACACCGACCTCACGCCGGAGGAGGTCGCCGAGCTCGGCGCCTTCACCCAGACGGCGATGCGGGTGGTGCGCGCGGTCAGCGGCGCGCACGGGTTCAACATCGGGATGAACCAGGGATCGGTGGCCGGTGCCGGCATCGCCGACCACCTGCACCAGCACGCGGTGCCGCGCTGGGGCGGGGACACGAACTTCATGCCGGTCATCGGGCTGACCCGGGTGCTGCCGCAGGTGCTGCGCGAGACCCGCGCGCTGCTGGCCGCGTCCTGGCCGGCCGCCGGCGCCGGGGAGCGCTGACGTGCTCGGCGCGGGTGCCCGCGCCGCCGTCGGGCGGTTCTGGGCGCCGGTGGTCGCGACGCTGCTGCGGGCGGGCGTCACCGCCGACGCGGTGACGGTGACCGGCACCCTCGGCTCCGTCGCCGGCGCGCTCGGCCTGATCGCCACCGGTCACCTGTTCTGGGGCGCGTTCACCGTGACGGTGTTCGTGCTGCTCGACATGCTCGACGGCGCGCTCGCCCGGGCCCGCGGCGGCGGCTCGCTGTTCGGCGCCGTGCTCGACTCCAGCCTCGACCGGCTGGTCGACGCGGCGGTGTTCGGCGCCCTCGTCTGGTGGTTCACCGGCGAGGGCGACAACCGGCTGCTCGCCCTGCTGGCGCTGCTGTGCCTCGTCCTGTCGGTGCTGACCAGCTACGTCAAGGCACGCGCCGAGGGCGTGGGCCTGCGCTGCGACGTCGGGGTGGTCGAGCGGACCGAGCGCCTCATCCTCGTGCTGACCGGCACCGGGCTGTCCGGCCTCGGGGTGCCGTACGCGGTGCACGTCGGGCTGTGGCTGCTGCTGGTGGGCAGCGTCGTCACCGTCGCGCAGCGGGGTGCGGAGGTGCACCGCCAGGCCGCGGGCCGGCAGCTGCCCAGCACCCCGGCGGCGCCGTGACCGCGCAGGCACGGGAGGTCGCCCCGCCGGCTCCCGGGGACCCCGCGCCCGCGGGGTTGCGCGAGCGGGCCACCGCCCGGCTCACCGACCTCGGCTTCGCCGCCGGGTGGGGCGCGGTCAAGGCGCTGCCCGAGCCGATCGCCCGGGGCGGCTTCGACGCCGCCTTCGACCGGGTCGCGCGCCGCGACGGGACCGGCGTCCGCCAGCTGCGCGCCAACCTGCGGGTCGTCACCGGCGGCACGCTCGACGAGGCGGCCCTCGACGCGCTGACCCGCCGGGCCATGCGCTCCTACGGCCGCTACTGGCAGGAGGCCTTCCGCCTGCCGCGGCTGGACCCCGCGCGCATCGTCCGCGACACCGAGATCGAGGGCGGGGAGCACATGGACCGGGCGCGGGCGGGAGGCCGGCCGGTGGTCGCCGCCCTGCCGCACAGCGGGAACTGGGACGCCGCCGGGATGTGGTTCGTCGAGTACCTGGGCGGTCCGTTCATGACGGTGGCCGAGCGGCTGCGACCCGAGTCCCTGTACCGCCGCTTCGTGGCGTTCCGGGAGTCCCTCGGCATGCGGATCGTCCCGCTGACCGGTGGACCGCGGCCCAGCGCGACGGTCCTCAGGGAGTGGCTGGACGGCGGCGGCGCGATCTGCCTGCTGTCCGACCGCGACCTGCCGCGCAACGGCGTGCCGGTGACCTTCGCCGGGCGGCCGACGACGATGCCCTCCGGGCCGGCGCTGCTGGCCGCGCAGACCGGGGCCGCGCTCGTGCCCGCCGTCCCCTCGTTCACCGCGCGCGGCTGGCGGGTGGTGTTCCACCCGGAGGTGCCGGTCGACGGCGCCGGGCGGCTGCGCGACCGGGTGCACGCGGCGACCCAGCAGGTCGCCGACGCCTTCGCCGGCACCATCGCCCGCCACCCCGAGGACTGGCACGTGCTGTCGCGGATCTGGCCCGACGTGCCGCCCGACGCGGAGCGCGCCTGATGCGGATCGGCCTGGTCTGCCCCTACCGCTGGGACCGCCCCGGCGGCGTCCAGTACCACGTCCGCGACCTCGCCGACACGCTGCGCGGCCTCGGCCACCACGTGGAGATCCTGACCCCGGCCGAGCACGAGGAGTCGCTGCCCGCCGAGCACGTCACCTTCGCCGGGCGCACCGTGCCGGTCCCCTACAACGGGTCGATGGCCAGCGTGCAGTTCGGCCCGATCTCCGCCGCCCGCGTGCGCCGGTGGCTGCGCGAGGGCCACTTCGACGTCGTGCACGTGCACGACCCGGCCCCGCCGTCGATCGGGCTGCTCGTGCTCATCCTCGCCGAGGGCCCGATCGTGGCGACCTTCCACGCGGCGACCGTGCGCTCGAAGTGGCTGATCGCCTGGGGGCCGGTCATCCGGCCGTGGCTGGAGCGGATCAGCGGCCGCATCGCCGTCTCCGACTTCGCCCGCCGGCTGCAGGTCGAGCACCTGGGCGGCGACGCCGTCGTCATCCCCAACGGCGTGCACGTGGCCGCGTTCGCCGAGGGCCCCCCGCTGCCCGGCCGGGGGCGCGGGACCGGCGCCCCGACGATCGGCTTCCTCGGCCGCTACGACGAGCCGCGCAAGGGCCTGCCCGTGCTGCTCGAGGCGATGGGCGAGGTGGTCCGGCGGCACCCCGACGCCCGCCTGCTCATCGCCGGCCGCGGCGATCCCGACGCGCTGCGTGCGTCGATCGCCCCGGAGCTGCGGCCGCACGTCGAGCTGCTCGGCGAGCTCACCGAGGCGGACAAGGCCGCGTTCCTGCGCTCGGTCGACGTCTACTGCGCGCCCAACCTGCTGGGGGAGTCCTTCGGGATCATCCTCATCGAGGCGCTCGCCGCGGGGGCGCCGATCGTCGCCAGCGACCTCGACGCGTTCGCCGCGGTCCTGGCCGACGGCGAGGTGGGCGTGCTGGTCCGCCGGGGCGACGCGGCCGCGCTCGCCGCCGCGCTCGCGGACCTGCTGGACGACCCCGGCCGGCGCGCGGAGCTGTCGGAGCGCGGCCGGGCCGCGGCCTGGGCCTACGACTGGTCGGTCGTCGCCCGGCGGGTGCTGGCCGTGTACGAGACGGTCGTGCTGCCCGGCGGTGGCGAGGTCACCGCCGCCGAGGACGACGCCGCGGTGGTCGGGCTGGCCGGCCGCGACCCGGACCGGCAGCGCCTGCGGCGGCGCGTCCGACGCTAGCCTCCCCGCGTGGGTCTCACCGTCTGGGCCGTCGCCGCCGGCGTCGTCGTCCTGCTGCTCGTCGCGTGGACGGCGTGGACCCTCGCCCGGCTCCGCCGCCTCGAGGCCCGCGTGGACCGCGCGCAGACCGCGCTGGAGACGCAGCTGCGGCGGCGCGCCGCCCTGGCCGCCGAGGTCGCCCGCGGAGGAGCCGCCGCGCTCGAGCCCGAGCGCGCCGCCCGCCTGGCCCGGGCCGCCGACGGTGCCCGGCTGCCCTGGACGCCCGACCGGGAGCTCGCCGAGAACCTGCTCGGCCGGGAGCTGCGCGGACTGCTGCGCGACCTGCCGGCGACCGAGAAGGCGCTGGCCGCCGACCTCGCCGGGACCGCGCAGCGGGTGGCGCTGGCCCGCCGCTTCTACAACGACGCGGTCCGCGACACCCGGGAGCTGCGCGGCCGCCGGTTCCCGCGGCTGCTGCGGCTGCACGCCCGTCGCCCCCTGCCGCGCTACTTCGACATCGACGACAGCTACGGGGAGCTGGTCGACGCCGCCGGCCGAGGGCGGCCCTGAGCCCTCTCTAGGATGGAGTGGGTCCAGCGAGGGCCCGCCCACCGATCCCCTGCGAGGCTCCCGCGATGTCGACGCCCGACCAGTCCACCCCGCACGCCACCGGCACGACCGCGGTCAAGCGCGGGATGGCCGAGCAGCTCAAGGGCGGCGTCATCATGGACGTCGTCACCCCCGAGCAGGCGCGGATCGCCGAGGACGCCGGCGCGGTCGCGGTCATGGCGCTGGAGCGGGTGCCCGCCGACATCCGCGCCCAGGGCGGCATCGCGCGGATGAGCGACCCGGACATGATCGAGTCGATCGTCGCGGCGGTGTCGATCCCGGTGATGGCCAAGGCGCGGATCGGGCACTTCGTCGAGGCGCAGGTGCTGCAGAGCCTGGGCGTGGACTACGTCGACGAGTCCGAGGTGCTCACCCCGGCCGACGAGGCCCACCACATCGACAAGCACGCGTTCACCGTGCCGTTCGTCTGCGGCGTCACCGACCTGGGCGAGGCGCTGCGCCGGATCGCCGAGGGCGCGGCGATGATCCGCTCCAAGGGCGAGGCCGGCACCGGCAACGTGGTCGAGGCCGTCCGGCACATGCGCGCCATCCGCGCCGGCATCCGCCGGCTGACCACCCTCGACCGGACCGAGCTGTTCGTCGCCGCCAAGGAGCTGCGCGCCCCGCACGACCTGGTCGCCGAGGTGGCCCGCACCGGGGAGCTGCCGGTCGTGCTGTTCACCGCCGGCGGCATCGCCACCCCGGCCGACGCGGCGATGATGATGCAGCTGGGTGCCGAGGGGGTGTTCGTCGGCTCGGGCATCTTCAAGTCCGGCGACCCCGCGCAGCGGGCCGCGGCGATCGTGCAGGCCACCACCTTCCACGACGACCCCGACGTGATCGCCAAGGTCTCCCGCGGCCTGGGCGAGGCGATGGTCGGGATCGACGTGACCACGCTGCCGGGGTCCGAGCGGTTCGCCACCCGCGGCTGGTGAGCGCGCCGGCCCCGGCGCGGTGAGGCCCGCCGCGGTGCGGACCGGCGGCCGGATCGGTGGTGTCGACCTGGCCCGCGGGGTCGCCGTCCTGGGCATGTTCGGCGCCCACATGGGCATCGGCCGCGACGCCGAGCTGGCCTGGGACCCCGCGACCTGGCGGGCCGTCGTCGACGGGCGCCCGTCGATCCTCTTCGCCGTCCTCGCCGGGGTGTCGATCGCCCTGCTGTCCGGCGGACGCGAGCCGGCCACGGGCGAGGCGCTGGTCCGGGCACGGGTGCGCGTGCTGGTGCGGGCCGCCTGGGTGTTCCTGCTCGGCGGGCTGCTGGAGCTGCTCGACACCTTCGTCGCGGTGATCCTCGGCGTCTACGCGGTCCTGTTCGTGCTGGCCGTGCCGTTCCTGCGCTGGCCGCCGGCCCGGCTGCTCGCCCTCGCGGCGGTGCTCGCGGTCGTCACCCCGGTGGTCGACCTGTTCGCCGGGCAGCTGGTCACCGAGCACGGGGACGCCGACCAGGCGTTCGCGCAGCTCGTCGTGACCGGCTTCTACCCGGCCGTCATCTGGTGGACCTTCGTCCTCGTCGGCCTGGCGGTCGGGCGGCTGGACCTGCGCGCGGCCCGCACCCGGGCGGCGCTGGTCGCCGCCGGCGCCGGACTGGCCGTGCTCGGCTACGCGGGCGGCCGGTGGAGCACCCGCGCGTGGGCCGGCGGCCGCGCCTCCGACGGCGTCGAGGAGGGGTTCCGGCGCCTGGGCGAGTTCGACCTCGCCTGGCTCAGCGGCGCCGCGCCCCACGGCGGGACGACGTTCGAGGTCGTCGGCTCGACCGGCGTCGCGCTCGCCGTGCTGGGGGTGTGCCTGGTCCTGGCCGACCTGCTGCCCTGGCCGGTCTGGCCGCTGGCCTCGGTCGGCGCGCTGGCCCTGTCGGTGTACAGCGGGCACCTGGTGGCCATCGCGCTGCTCGACCCTGGGTTCCCGGCCGGGACGGGGCTGTGGCTGCGGTTCTGCGCGGTCGCGCTCGTCGCCGCGAGCCTGTGGCGGCTGCTGCTCGGCCGCGGGCCGCTGGAGCGGGTGCTCACGTGGAGCTCGCGCGCCGCGGCCGGCGCGCCGGCCGCGGAGGGGTCGCGGCGCCGCACGCCGTAGATTGGCCGGCCGTGCGCGGAGGACCGGTCGTCGGGGTGCTGGCCCTGCAGGGCGACGTCCGCGAGCACCTGGCCGCGCTGGCCGGCGAGGGCGCCACCGCGGTACCCGTGCGCCGGCCGGCCGAGCTCGCCGCCGTCGACGGGCTGGTGCTGCCCGGCGGGGAGTCGACGACGATCGCCAAGCTCGCCGTCCGGTCGGGTCTCATGCAGCCGCTGCGGGACGCCGTCCGCGCCGGGCTGCCGGTCTACGGCTCGTGCGCCGGGATGGTGCTGCTGGCCGACCGGCTGGTGGACGCCGCCGAGGGGCAGGAGACCGTCGGCGGGCTCGACGTGACGGTGCGCCGCAACGCCTTCGGCCGGCAGGTGGACTCCTTCGAGTCCCGGGTCGAGCTGTCCGGCCCGGGCCTCGGCGGGCCGCCGGTGCCCGCCGTGTTCATCCGCGCCCCGTGGGTCGAGGAGGCCGGGCCGGGCGTCGAGGTGCTCGGCCGGGTCGAAGGCGCGGAGGGCGACGGTAAGATCGTGGCGGTTCGCCAGGGGGACCTCCTGGCCACCAGCTTCCACCCCGAACTGACCGGGGACCGCCGGGTGCACGCGCTCTTCGTCGAGGTCGTGCGCAGCGCCCGGGGACGCAGGTCCGGCGCCGTCGCCGGGGAGGAGAGGAGACCGTCGTGAGCGGACATTCCAAGTGGGCGACCACGAAGCACAAGAAGGCCGGGATCGACGCCAAGCGCGGCAAGCTCTTCGCGAAGCTGATCAAGAACATCGAGGTCGCCGCCCGCACCGGCGGCGGTGACCCGGCGGGCAACCCGACGCTGTTCGACGCCATCCAGAAGGCGAAGAAGAGCTCGGTGCCCAACGACAACATCGACCGCGCCGTCAAGCGCGGCTCCGGCGCCGAGGCCGGTGGCGTCGACTACCAGGGCATCACCTACGAGGGCTACGCGCCCGGTGGGGTCGCCGTCCTCATCGAGTGCCTGACCGACAACAAGAACCGGTCGGCCATGGAGGTCCGCACGGCGATGACCCGCAACGGCGGGTCGATGGCCGACCCGGGGTCGGTGTCCTACCTGTTCTCCCGCAAGGGCGTCATCGTCGTGCCCGCCGCCGACGGGGTCGACGAGGACTCGGTGCTCATGGCGGTCCTGGACGCCGGCGCCGAGGAGGTCCGCGACCAGGGCGACTCGTTCGAGGTCGTCTGCGAGCCCGGTGACCTGGTCGCCGTGCGCACCGCGCTGCAGGACGCCGGCATCGACTACGACTCCGCCGACGCCGGCTTCGTGCCCAGCGTCAGCGTCGAGCTCGACGAGGAGAACGCGGCCAAGGTCTTCCGGCTGATCGACGCGCTCGAGGACTGCGACGACGTGCAGAACGTGTACGCGAACTACGACGTCTCCGACGAGGTGCTCGAGAAGGTCGGCTGAGCCCGGCGGGCGTGTCCGCGGCGGACCGTCGTCCCCGCCGGTTAGCCTCGGTCGAACACCAGTTCGGCAGCGGTCAGGAGGCGTCCATGCGGGTGCTGGGCATCGACCCCGGCCTCACCCGGTGCGGGTGGGGCGTCGTCGACGGCCGCCCGGGTGCCCGGCCGGCCGCGGTCGGCGTGGGCGTCGTCCGCAGCTCGCCCGAGCTCGACCTCGAGCTGCGGCTGCTGGAGCTGCACACGGCCGTGACGGCGCTGCTGCGCGAGCACCGGCCCGACGTGGTGGCCATCGAGCGGGTCTTCACGCAGAACAACAAGGGCACGGCCACCGGCACCGCGCAGGCGGCGGGGGTGGCCGCGCTGGCCGCCGCGCAGGCCGACCGGCCGGTCGCCTGGCACACGCCCAGCGAGGTCAAGGCGGCGATCTCCGGCAACGGCCGGGCCGACAAGGAGCAGGTCACGCTGATGGTGACCCGCGTGCTCGGCCTGGCCGCCGCGCCCAAGCCGGCCGACGCGGCCGACGCGCTCGCGCTGGCCGTCTGCCACGTCTGGCGCGGCCCGGCCCAGCAGCGGCTGCGCGTGGCGGCCCTGGCCGGGGGCATCGGCGCGAACGTCCAGCCGCGGACGCTGCCGCGGTGGCAGGGGGTCTGAGGTACGTGATCGCGAGTGTGAACGGCCGGGTGGCCGCGGTCGGCCCGGACGGCGCCGTCGTCGAGGTCGGCGGGGTCGGGCTGGCGGTGCAGTGCACGCCGGGCACGATCGCGCGGCTGCAGGTGGGGGAGAACGCGCGGCTGTCGACCAGCCTGGTCGTGCGCGAGGACTCGCTGACCCTGTACGGGTTCGCCGACGACGACGAGCGCCAGCTGTTCGAGCTGCTGCAGACGGCCAACGGCGTCGGCCCGCGGCTGGCGCAGGCGGTGCTGGCCATCCACCCGCCCCGCGAGGTGCGCCGCGCGGTGTCGACGGCCGACGTCAAGGCGCTGATGCAGGTGCCGGGCATCGGCAAGAAGGGCGCCGAGCGCCTCATCCTCGAGTTGCGTGACCGGCTGGGCACCACCAGCACCGACACCCAGCTGGACGGCGCCCCGGCGCTGCCCGCCGGCGCCGGCCCCCTCACGCCGGTGGCGCCGTGGCGCGACCAGCTCACCGTGGCCCTCGTCGGCCTGGGCTGGTCGGGCAAGGAGGCCGACACGGCGCTGACCGCGCTCGCGCCCGTCGCCGAGGAGCAGCAGTCGAACGGCGGGGTGCAGATCTCCGTGCTGCTCCGGCAGGCGATCCAGCTGCTGGGTAGATCGTGACGTCGCCGTTCGACCGGGGCCTGTCCGGTGAGGTCGACGACGACCTCGGCCGCCAGTTCGCCGTCTCGCCGCAGGCCGGCGAGGAGGAGCGCGTCGTCGAGTCGGCGCTGCGGCCGCACTCCCTGCACGACTTCATCGGCCAGCCCAAGGTCGCCCGGCAGCTCGCGCTCGTGCTCGAGGGAGCCAAGCGCCGCGGCCGGCCGCCGGACCACGTGCTGCTGTCCGGGCCCCCCGGCCTGGGTAAGACCAGCCTCGCCCTGATCATCGGCTCCGAGCTCGGCACGTCGGTGAAGATCACCAGCGGCCCGGCCATCGAGCGCTCCGGCGACCTCGCGGCGATGCTGTCCAACCTCGGCCCCGGCGACGTGCTCTTCATCGACGAGATCCACCGCATCGCCCGGCCCGCCGAGGAACTGCTGTACATGGCGATGGAGGACTTCCGGGTCGACGTCGTCGTCGGCAAGGGGCCCGGCGCCACCGCCATCCCGCTGGACATCAACCCGTTCACCCTGGTCGGGGCGACCACGCGCGCCGGCCTGCTCACCGGCCCGCTGCGCGACCGGTTCGGGTTCGTCGGCCAGATGGAGTTCTACGAGCCGGCCGAGCTGCAGCAGGTGCTGGCCCGCAGCGCCGAGCTGCTGGGGGTCGAGCTGACCGACGACGGTTCGGCGGAGATCGCCTGGCGGTCCCGGGGCACCCCGCGGATCGCCAACCGGCTGCTGCGCCGCGTCCGCGACTACGCCGAGGTGGAGGGCGACGGCCGGGTCACCCGGTCGGTCGCCCGCGCCGCGCTGGCGCTCTACGACGTCGACGACCTGGGCCTGGACCGGCTGGACCGTGCCGTGCTGGAGGCGCTGGTGGTGCGCTTCGGCGGCGGGCCGGTCGGCGTCTCGACCCTGGCGGTGGCCGTGGGGGAGGAGCCGCACACCGTCGAGGAGGTGTGCGAGCCGTTCCTCGTGCGCGCCGGGCTGCTCGCCCGCACGCCGCGGGGCCGGGTGGCCACCGAGGCGGCCTGGCGGCACCTGGACCAGCCGCTGCCGCGCGGCGGACTGCCCCTCGGGGGTGGCTCAGCAGCCCCACCAGCCGCGCGCCCGGACACCGAACCGCTGTTCGACGCCTAGACTGCCTGTCGCTGGCGCGCAACTCGACTGCGGAGACGGTCCGGCCGGCCGTGCGCTCCACGGCGGGTCGCTGCGCGCCCCAGTGATGTGACAGCCGACGTACCCGAGCGGTCCCGTCCCGGATCGCACCGACCGCGCGCAGTCCCGGCGCGGTAGAGAGGCACCCCTGCCGTGGAGTTCTTCCCTCTGATCCTGCTCGCGCTGGCCTTCGTGCTGCTCATCGTGATGCCGGCGCGCCAGCGCAAGCGGATGGCCGCCCAGCAGCAGCAGATGCAGGAGTCCCTGCAGCCGGGGACGCCGATCATGACGACGAGCGGCATCCACGGCACGGTGGCCGGCAAGACCGACACCACCGTGGACGTCGAGGTGGCCCCGGGCGTCGTGGTCACCTTCGTGCGCCAGGCGATCCTCGAGGTGCGCAAGCCGGCCGGTGCCGAGCCGGGCACCGGGGCGACCTCCGGCGACGACACCCCCGGGATCGTCGACGGCGGTCCCGCCGACACCACCCGCTGAGCCCACCGTGGCCACCCGCCAGGCTCCTGCGCGCCGGTACTTCGCGGCGTTCCTGCTCATCGTCGCCGTCCTCTACGCGCTCGTCTTCTTCACCGGCGACTCGCGCACCCCGCAGCTGGGCCTCGACCTGCAGGGCGGGACGACGGTCACCCTGACGGCGCAGACCCCCGGCGGCGACGCGCCCGACCCCGAGGACCTCGAGCTGGCCCGCCAGATCATCGAGCAGCGGGTCAACGGCCTCGGCGTCGCCGAGGCCGAGGTGGTCACCGAGGGCGACAGCAACATCGTCATCTCCGTCCCCGGGGACGACGGTGACCAGGCGCGGGAGCTCGGGCAGACGGCCCAGCTGCGCTTCCGCCCGGTGATCTGCCCCTCGGCCACCGACCTCACGGGCCTGTGCGCGACCCTCGACAACACGGTCTCGGAGGCCGCGGCCAGCGCGACGCCGACCGACACGGCCGCGCCGAGCGACACGGCCGCGCCGACCGACACGGCTGCGCCGACCGACACGGCCGCGCCCACCGACGCCGCCGCTCCCACGGACACCGCGACGCCGACCGACGCCGCGACGCCGTCCGACACCGCCGCGCCGACCGGCACGGGCGCCCCGGCAGACCCCGCGGAGCCGTCGACGCCGGCGATCGCGGCGACCCCGGAGGAGGCCGCCCCGGCCTACAACGCGCTCCGTTGCGACGCGCAGGACGAGCCCGTCCTCCCGGCCGACCCCGACTCCTACGTCGCCGCCTGCACCGAGGACGGCCAGGGCAAGTACCTGCTCGGGCCGGCGATCATCGAGGGCACGGAGATCGAGGACGCGCAGGCCGGCACGCAGCAGGCCACCGGCGAGTGGATCGTGCTGCTGGACTTCAACAGCGCCGGCGTGCGGACCTGGGCCGACTACACGATCGAGCACCAGCAGGAGCAGGTGGCGTTCACGCTCGACGAGCGGGTCGTCTCCGCGCCGGTCATCCAGTCGGCCATCACCAGCAACCCGACCACCATCACCGGCCAGTTCGACCAGGAGAGCGCCGAGGAGCTGGCCAACCAGCTGCGCTACGGCGCCCTGCCGCTGACCTTCGAGCAGGCGACGGCCCAGTCGATCTCCACCGAGCTCGGCGAGGAGCAGCTGCAGGCCGGGCTGATCGCCGGCGCGATCGGCATCGGGCTGGTGTTCGTCTACGCGCTGCTCTACTACCGGGCGCTGGGCCTGGTGATGATCGCCAGCCTGGTCCTGTCGGCCGTCGTCGTGTACGGCTGCCTGGTGCTGCTGGGCCGGCAGATCGGCTTCACCCTAAGCCTCGCCGGCATCGCCGGGTTCATCGTCTCGATCGGCATCACCGCCGACTCGTTCGTCGTCTACTTCGAACGGCTCAAGGACGAGATCCGGGAGGGCCGGACGCTGCGCTCGGCCGTCCCGCGGGCGTGGGTGCGCGCGCGGCGGACCATCCTGTCGGCCGACGCGGTCAGCTTCCTCGCCGCGGCGATCCTGTACTGGCTGGCGATCGGTGACGTGAAGGGCTTCGCGTTCACCCTCGGCATGTCCACGGTGCTGGACCTGGTCGTCGTCTTCCTCTTCACGCACCCCCTGATGGCGGTGCTCGCCCGGTTCCGGTCCTTCGGCAGCAGCCGGTTCTCCGGCCTCGGCCGGGTGGAGCACACCCGGCGCCGCGACCCGTCCGGGACGTCCGGGCGCGAGCTCGTCGGCGCGGGCACCACCGGCAGCACGGACAGGAGTTCCTCATGACCCGCGGCGACGCCGATCGCGACCTGGAGACCGGGCCCGACGCGGAGGTGGACGGCCCATCGGACGACGCCGCGGTCACCCCCGAGGAGGAGGCCCTGGCCGACGCCGGGCTGCCGCGCGAGGGCCTCGACCGGGCCGGCGCGCCCCGCGCCCGACGCCTGTCGGGGCTGGGGCACCGCCTGTACAACGGCGAGGCCGGCCTCGACGTGGTCGGCCGCAGCCGCCTCGTCTACCGGATCACCGCCGTGGTGGTGCTCCTCTGCCTGGCCGCCGTGGTGTTCCGGGGCTTCAACTTCGGCATCGACTTCGTCGGCGGCAACAGCTTCCGGCTGCCGGGCACCAGCGAGCAGCTCACCGAGGTGCGCGAGGCGGCCGAGGACGCCGGGGCCGAGGTGAGCACCGCCCAGATCGTGGGTGGCAACACGATCCTGCTGCGCACCGGTGAGCTGGACAACGACGGCGAGCGCGACGTCGTCGCGGCGGTCGCCGGGGCGGCCGGCGTCGACCCGTCGCAGGTCAGCCCCGAGTCGGTGAGCGCCGACTGGGGCGACGACATCACCGACCAGGCGATCTTCGCCCTGATCGTGTTCCTCGTGGCCGTCAGCCTCTTCCTGGCCGTCCGGTTCCAGCCGAAGATGGCGATCGGCGCGATGGCGGCCCTGGTGCACGACATCGTCGTGACGGCGGGTGTCTACGCCCTGGTCGGCTTCGAGGTCACCCCGTCCACGGTCATCGGCTTCCTGACCATCCTCGGGTTCTCGCTCTACGACACCGTCGTCGTCTTCGACAAGGTCGACGAGAACGTCAAGGACCTGGACAAGACCGCCCGGATGACGTGGAGCGAGGCGGCCAACCTCGCCGTCAACCAGACGCTGATGCGCTCGATCAACACCTCGGTCATCGCGCTGCTGCCCGTCGCCGGGCTGCTGTTCGTCGGCGCCGGCCTGCTCGGCGTCGGCACGCTCAAGGACCTCGCGCTGGTGCTCTTCGTGGGTCTGGCGGCCGGCACGTACTCCTCGATCGTCCTGGCGACCCCCATCGTCGCCGACCTCAAGGAGCGCGAGCCGCAGGTGCAGGCCCTGCGCAAGCGGGTCCTCGCCCGCCGGGCGTCGGCCGCCCGCGAGGCGGCCGGCCGGGGCACCGGTCCCGGCCGGGGACCGGTGGCCAGCGCCCGCCGCTCGCCGGCGGCCCGCCGGCAGACGGCCGTCGGTGCCGCGGCCCGCGAGGAGGACCTCGGGCCGGTGCAGGCCGACGTCGTCGTCGAGTCGCCGGCGTCGGTGGGTCCGTCCGAGCCGCGGTCCGGGGCCACGGCGGCGCCGCGGCCCGGGGCGCGCCCGCAGCGGCCGGCCGGCCGCCGGGCCGGCGGCGGGGGCAAGAAGCGCCGGTGACCGAGCCCGCCGGGGCCCAGCCGCCCCTCGACGAACTGGTCGCCTCGCTGGCCGTGGACGTGCCGGACTTCCCCGAGCCGGGGATCGTCTTCCGCGACCTGACGCCGGTCTTCGCCGACGGCCCGGCCTTCCGCCGGGTCGTCGACGGGCTGGCCTCGGCCGCCTCGGTCGACCCGCGGGTGGCGGCGCTGTCCTCGGCCCGCGACGGGGCGCACCCCGGCTTCGACGTCGTCGTCGGGGTCGAGGCCCGCGGCTTCCTGCTCGCCGCCGCGGTCGCCCTCGACGCGGGCGTCGGGGTGGTCCCGGTCCGCAAGGCCGGCAAGCTGCCGCGGCAGCGGGTGTCGGCCTCCTACGACCTGGAGTACGGGTCGGCGACGCTGGAGATGCACACCGACTCCGTCACGCCGGGCCAGCGCGTCCTCGTGGTGGACGACGTCCTCGCCACCGGCGGCACGCTGGCCGCGGCGATCGGGCTGGTGGAGGAGCTGGGCGGCGTGGTGACCGCGGTGTCGGTCGTCGTCGAACTCACCGAGCTCGGCGGCCGGCAGGTCCTGGCGCCGCACACGGTGCACTCCCTCTGGACCACCTAGCCGCGACGCACCCCCGACGAGGGGGGACTCCCGGCCGCCGTTCGCGGGACCGCGGGCGGACCCGGCTAGCATGGGAGAGGTCCACCCTCCTCGAGCCCGCAGGAGTCGCCGTGGCCCCCGACGCCGCCGCCACCAACGTGGCTGCCGGGCGTCCGGGGGGCGTACCGCCCGCTGCCGAGTCCGCGGCAGCGCCCGCCGCGCTGCCCCCCGGCGCGCCGGCCGCCGATCGCGCGCCGCTGCCGGCCCGGCCGCTGGTCCGCCGGCCCGACGACGTCGGCTCCGAGCCGCCGGCCGAGAACGACCCGGGCACGCCGCGCCGCCGCGTCCGCGACCGCCTGGCCCGGCGGATCGTCGCCGGGCAGCGCAGCACCGTCGTCCGCCCGGTGCTCGAGCCGCTGGCGGCCCTGCACCGGCAGAGCCACCCCAAGGCCGACCTGGCGGTGCTGCAGCGGGCCTACGACGTGGCCGAGGCCGCGCACGCGACGCAGAAGCGCAAGAGCGGCGACCCCTACATCACCCACCCGCTGGCCGTGTCGACGATCCTCGCCGGCCTGGGCATGGACACCACCACGCTCATCGCGGCGCTGCTGCACGACACGGTGGAGGACACCGGCGTCACCCTGGAGTCGATCAGCAGGGACTTCGGGCCCGAGGTGGCGCACCTCGTCGACGGGGTCACCAAGATCGACAAGGTCAAGCTGGGTGACGCCGCGCAGGCCGAGACGATCCGCAAGATGATCGTGGCGATGTCCCGCGACCCGCGGGTGCTGGTGATCAAGCTCGCCGACCGGCTGCACAACATGCGCACGCTGCGCTTCCTCCCGCCGGAGAAGCAGGAGAAGAAGGCGCGCGAGACGCTGGAGATCCTCGCCCCGCTGGCCCACCGGCTGGGCATGAACACCATCAAGTGGGAGCTCGAGGACCTCGCGTTCGCGACGCTGTACCCGAAGCGGTACGACGAGATCGTCCGGCTGGTCGCCGAGCGGGCGCCGTCGCGCGACACCTACCTCGCCGAGGTCACCGCGTCGGTGACCGAGCAGCTCAAGGCCGCGGGCATCGAGGCCGTCGTCACCGGCCGGCCGAAGCACTACTACTCGATCTACCAGAAGATGATCGTGCGCGGCCGCGACTTCACCGACATCTGGGACCTCGTCGGGATCCGCATCCTGGTCGACTCGGTCCGTGACTGCTACGCGGCGCTGGGCATCATGCACGCCCACTGGCAGCCGGTGCCCGGTCGCTTCAAGGACTTCGTCGCGATGCCGAAGTTCAACATGTACCAGTCGCTGCACACGACCGTGATCGGCCCGCAGGGCAAGCCGGTCGAGCTGCAGATCCGCACGCACGACATGCACCGCACCGCCGAGTACGGCATCGCGGCGCACTGGAAGTACAAGGAGAAGGCGCGGGCCGGCGGCCGGCCCGCCGCGGGGGAGTTCGGGGCCAGCAAGGCCGGCTCGCCGGACGACATGCTGTGGCTGCGGCAGCTGCTGGACTGGCAGCGCGAGGCGCAGGAGCCCGGCGAGTTCCTCGAGACCCTGCGGTACGACCTCGGCCCGCAGGAGGTGTTCGTCTTCACGCCGAAGGGCGACGTCGTCAGCCTGCCCGGCAGCTCCACCCCGGTCGACTTCGCCTACGCCGTGCACACCGAGGTCGGCCACCGGTGCATCGGGGCCCGCGTCAACGGGGCGCTCGTCTCGCTGGACAGCACGCTGAACAACGGCGACGTCGTGGAGATCTTCACCTCGAAGTCGCCCACCGCCGGGCCGTCGAAGGACTGGCTGGCCTTCGTCGGGTCCTCCCGCGCGCGCACCAAGATCCGCCAGTGGTTCACCAAGGAGCGCCGCGAGGACGCCGTCGAGGCCGGCAAGGAGGCGCTCACCCGGGCGATGCGCAAGGCGGGCCTGCCGCTGCAGCGGCTGCTCGGCGGGGAGGCGCTGTCCACGCTCGCCAAGGACCTGCGCTACGCCGACGTCACCGCCCTGTACGCCGCGGTGGGGGAGAACCAGCTGTCGGCGGCGTCGGTGGTGGAGAAGCTCATCGCGGCGCTCGGGGGCACCGAGGGCGCGGTCGAGGACATCGCCGAGACCGCCATCCCCACCCGCCGCGTCGGCCCGCGCCGGGCCGCCGGCGGCGAACCCGGCATCGTCGTCCACGGCATGACCGACGTGTGGGCCAAGCTCGCCAAGTGCTGCACCCCCGTCCCCGGGGACGACGTGCTCGGCTTCGTCACCCGGGGCGGCGGCGTCAGCGTGCACCGCACCGACTGCACCAACGCCGCCGACCTGCAGCGCAAGCCGGAGCGGCTGGTCGAGGTCGAGTGGGCCAGCGCGCCGGGGTCGGTGTTCCTCGTGGCCATCCAGGTGGAAGCGCTCGACCGGCACCGGCTGCTCTCCGACGTCACCAAGGCCCTGGCCGACGAGCGGGTCAACATCCTCTCGGCTTCGGTGCAGACCAGCCGGGACCGCGTGGCCATCAGCCGGTTCACCTTCGAGCTGGCCGACCCGGCACACCTGGGCGCGGTGCTGCAGACCGTCCGCAACGTCGACGGCGTCTTCGACGTGGAGCGCGTCACCGCCTGACGGCCCCGCTGCAGGGGCCCGCCGCGAGCTCGCGAGCGGTGGGGGGGCAGCGGGGTCCTTGCTCAGGCGGTCTCGGGGTCGGCCAGGAAGGCCGGGTTCTCGCAGGTCGCGCCCGGTTCGGGGGTCGTGTCGGCGTTCTGGGTGAACTCGTCGGCGAACGCCGCCAGCTGCGGGTCGTCGACCGAGTCGGCCGTGAGCTGGTGGTTCCAGGCCTGGATGCTCACCGGGGAGCCCAGCCCCTCGTAGGGCGACAGCATCCGGTACGGGACACCCTCGACCAGGTCGGCCAGGGTCGCGACCTCGTCGGCCGAGAGCGCGTCCGGGTCGTAGGTGATCCACACGGCGCCGTGCTCCAGGGAGTGGACGGCGTTCTCGTGCCGGACGTCGACGTCGTAGACCGTGCCGGTGCAGTCCGCCCACACCGCGGCGTGCGGCCCGCCGACCGGCGGGGACTCGGAGTAGTCGACGCTCGTGGTGACGTGGTCCTGCCCGGCCGCGTAGTCGTACCGCTGCACGTCCGCCGTGCCGCCCGCGCCCCCGGTGCCGGCAGCAGCGGGGGAGGCGGTGCCGTCGACCGTGGCGGTGCAGCCGGCCAGGGCGGCGCCGGCGACCAGCGTCGCCCCGGCCAGCCGCGCGGCGGCGGTGCGGGCGCTCACGCCACGACCACGGCGGACTCGATGACGACGTCCACGTTCGGCGCGCCGCCGCCCGGGGAGGGGTCGAACGAGCCGTCGTCGCCGGCCGCGGCGATCTCCTGGACCACGGCCAGCCCCGCGTCGTCCAGCGTGCCGACGACGGTGTAGTCGGGCGAGAGCTGGGTGTCGACGTAGCAGATGAAGAACTGGCTGCCGGTCGAGCCGGGCCGCCCGCTGTTGGCCATCGCCACGGAGCCGGCCGGGTACTCGGTGTCGGCGGTGACCTCCTCGGCGAACCGGTAGCCCGGCCCGCCGCGCCCGGTGCCGGTCGGGTCGCCGCACTGCAGGACGCCGAACGTCGGCTGGTCGACCAGCCGGTGGCAGGGGCTGCCGTCGAAGAAGCCGGCGTCGGCCAGGTAGGCCGTGCTCGCCGCGGCGCAGGGGGCACCCGCGGAGTCCAGCGTCAGGGTGAGCTCGCCCTGGCCGAGGGTCAGGACGACCGACCGGCTGCCCTCGGCGGGCACCTCCTCCGGCGGGGTGCCGACGTCCACGCCGCTGCCGTCGGGCACCCAGTCGCAGGAGACGGTGGCGCCTCCGCCGGCCGCGCCGCCGTCCGGGGACCCCGTGCCGGAGACCTCGTCGTCGCCGCACCCGGTGAGCACCAGCGCGGCCAGTGCCGAGAGCGCGAGCGCGGCGCGCGGCCGGGTCACTGCGCGGCCGTCACGGACTCGATGGTCACCGGGGTGGCCGGGGCGCCGTCGGTCGACCCGTCGGCGACGCCCGCCGCGGCGATCTGGTCGAGCACCGCCAGCCCGGCCTCGTCGATGGTGCCGAAGACCGTGTAGTTCGGGTTGCCCTCGAGGCTGTCGCCGTAGACGAGGAAGAACTGGCTGCCGTCGGTGCCCTGTCCGCTGTTGGCCATCGCGACGACGCCGCGCGGGTAGGTCTCGGTGCCGGTGACCTGGGTGGGGAAGCTGTAGCCGGGCCCGCCGTTGCCGACGCCCGAGGGGTCCCCGCACTGGAGGACCTGCAGGCCGGGGCTGGTGGTCAGCCGGTGGCAGGGGGTGCCGTCGAAGAAGCCCTGCTCGGCCAGCGAGACGAAGCTCGCCGTGGCGCACGCGGCCGTCCCGGCCCGGTTCAGGGTGAGGCCGATCGCGCCCGCGCTGGTCGTCATCGTCTCGGTCACCGTGCCCTCGGCGGGGAGGTCGCCCGAGGGTGCGTCGACGGCGACGCCGGAGCTGCCCTGGGCGTCGTAGGTGTAGGTGCACGGACCGGCCGTGGTCGTCTGGCCGGCCCGCTCGGCGCCGGGCCCGGTCGAGGGGCCGGCGGCGGAGGTGCTGGTCCCGCCGGCGACGGTGGAGTCGTCGTCGTCCCCGCCGAGCCCGGTCACGAGCAGCACCGCGCCGACGACCAGGACCACCGCCGCGGCGGTGACGGCGACCAGCGTGTTGCGGCGGCGCTTCCTGGCCAGCTCGGCACGGCGCTCGAGCTGCCGCTGCAGGTGGCGCTGGGCAGCCTGCCGGCGCTGCTTGTTGCTCGGCACGGGGGGACGCTCCTCGGGGCGTGCGGGTGCTGCGGGGCCGCCTCGGACGACCGCGCCCGGACGGGGCCCCGCTGGTCGGCTCGCGAGTCTAGGCGGCCGGGCTGGGGATCCCCGGGCACTCGGGGTCGGGGCGGGTCGGGGAGACCAGCGTCGGGGCGGGTCGGGGAGACCAGCGTCGGGGGCGGGTCGGGGCGAGCGGCGCGAGGGGTGATCACGCCCGCGTAACCTGCACGGGTGCTCATCCGCTCGTTCCCGGCCGGCGCCTTCGGCACCAACTGCTACGCCGTCGCCACCGGGCGGGGTCAGGAGTGCGTCGTCGTCGACCCCGGCATGGACGCCGTCGGCCCGCTGTCCCAGCTGCTCGCCGAGGACGGCCTCAAGCCGGTCGCGGTCGTGCTCACCCACGGCCACCTCGACCACACCTTCTCCGTGGTGCCCGTCTGCGAGGGCTACGACATCCCCGCCTACATCCACCCGGCCGACACTGGCATGCTCAGCGACCCGGTCGCCTGGCACGGGCCCGCGCTGGCGCCGCTGATCCGCGGCGCCCGGCTGCCCGACCCCTCGGAGGTCCGGACGCTGGACGACGGCGCGGTGCTGGAGCTCGCCGGAGTCACGCTGACCGTCCGGCACGCCCCGGGGCACACGCAGGGGTCGGTGGTGTTCTCCCTCGACCTCGGCGAGGCGCCCGGGCTGCTCGCCGGCGACGTCCTGTTCGAGGGCTCGGTCGGGCGGGTCGACCTGCCCGGCGGCTCGTGGCAGTCGATGCTCGCCTCGCTGCGCGACGTCGTCCTCCCCATGGCCGACGAGACGATCGTGCTGCCCGGCCACGGCGGGCCGACCACCATCGGCCGGGAGCGGGCGACGAACCCCTACCTGGCCGAGGCGGCCGCGTCGGGGCCCGCGCCGAAGGGGCGCGGCCTGTGACCGGGCTGACCGCGCCGAAGGGCACGTTCGACACCCTGCCGCCGGAGTCCGCGCGGTTCCTGGCCGTCCGCGACGCGCTCACCGCGCCACTGCGGCGGGCGGGGTACGGCTACGTCGAGACGCCGGTGTTCGAGGAGACCGCCGTCTTCTCCCGCGGGGTCGGGGAGTCCACCGACGTCGTGACGAAGGAGATGTACACCTTCGACGACCGCGGCGGCCGGTCGCTCACGCTGCGCCCCGAGCTGACCGCCGGCCTCATGCGGGCGTTCATCGAGCACCGCCTGCACACCGGCGCGCTTCCGGTGAAGCTGTGGACCGTCGGCTCCTGCTTCCGCTACGAGCGGCCGCAGGCCGGCCGCTACCGGCACTTCACCCAGGTGGACATGGAGGCTCTCGGGGTCGACGACCCGGCGCTGGACGCCGAGGTGGTCGCGCTGGGCGTGCAGGGCTTCCGCGACCTCGGGCTGACCGACTTCGAGCTGCTGCTCACCTCGCTGGGCGACGCCACCTGCCGGCCGCAGTACCGCGAGCTGCTGGTCGCCTTCCTGGAGAAGCTGGACCTGGACGAGGAGACCCGCCGGCGCGCGGCGATCAACCCGCTGCGGGTGCTCGACGACAAGCGGCCCGAGGTGCAGGCGCAGCTGGACGACGCCCCGCTCATGGTCGACCACCTGTCGGACTCGACGAAGGCGCACTACGACGCGGTCCGGCAGCACCTGAGCGACCTCGGCGTCACCTGGACCGAGGCGCCGCGGCTGGTCCGCGGGCTGGACTACTACACGAAGACGACGTTCGAGTTCGTGCACTCCGGGCTCGGCGCGCAGTCGGCCATCGGTGGCGGCGGCCGCTACGACGGGCTGTCGGCGGCGCTCGGCGGGCCGGACCTCTCCGGCATCGGCTACGCCGTCGGCGTCGACCGCACGCTGCTGGCCGTGCAGGCCGAGGGGCTCGACATCGGGGTGAGCGCCGGGGTGCAGGCCTTCGTCGTCCCGCTCGGTGCCGAGGCCAAGCGGCTGGCCGTCCGGCTGGTCGGTCAGCTGCGGGAGGCCGGCGTCGCCGCCGACACCGTGTACGGCGACCGCGGCCTCAAGGGCGCGATGAAGGCCGCCGACCGCTCGGGGGCCACGCACGCGGTCGTCATCGGCGAGCGGGACCTGGCCGACGGCGTGGGCCAGCTCAAGGACCTGCGCACGGGCGAGCAGACCGCCGTCCCGGTGGCCGACCTGTTCGACGCGCTGCGACGTGCGACGGTGGGGGGATGAGCATGGAGCAGCGGCCGCTGGGCCGGACCGGAGCCGAGGTCGGCGTCGTGGGACTGGGCACCTGGCAGCTGGGCGGCGACTGGGGCGACGTCGACGACGAGGCGGCCGAGGCGGTGCTCGAGGCGGCGCTGGACGCCGGGGTGACCCTGCTCGACACCGCCGACGTCTACGGCGACGGCCGCTCGGAGGAGCGGATCCGCCGGGCGCTGGTGCTGCGGTCGGACCGGCCGTTCGTCGCGACCAAGGCCGGCCGGCGGGCCGACCCTTTCACCGCCGAGCAGTACACGCCGGAGAACCTCCGCGCCTGGGTCGACCGCTCCCGGCGCAACCTCGGCGTCGAGACGCTCGACCTGGTGCAGCTGCACTGCCCGCCGACCGCCGTCTACTCCGACCAGCGGGTCTACGACACCCTCGACGGGTTCGTCGCCGACGGGTCGATCGCCGCCTACGGCGTCTCGGTGGAGACCGTCGCCGAGGGGCTGACGGCGCTGCAGCACCCCGGCGTCGCGACGATCCAGGTGATCCTGAACGTGTTCCGGCGCAAGCCGCTGGAGGAGCTGCTGCCCGCGGCGCAGGCCGCCGAGGTCGGGATCCTGGCCCGCGTGCCGCTGGCCAGCGGTCTGCTGACCGGCAAGTACGACGAGTCGACGACGTTCCCCGCCGACGACCACCGGAACTTCAACCGCAACGGCGAGGCCTTCGACGTCGGCGAGACCTTCGCCGGCGTGCCGTTCGAGGTGGGCGTCGCCGCCGCCCGCGAGGTCGCGGAGATCGCCGGGGAGGCCCCGACGGCGGCGTTCGCGCTGCGCTGGGTGATCGACCAGCCCGGGGTCACCACCGTGATCCCCGGGGCGCGCGACGTGGAGCAGGTGCGCGGCAACGTCGCCGCCGCCGGCCTGCCCCGCCTGACCGAGGGCCAGCTCGCCGACCTCGAGCGGGTGTACGACGAGCGCATCCGCGCGCACGTGCACGACCGCTGGTAACCCCGACCTCCCCACCACAGAGAGAGATCCCCCGTGCTCCGCACCCATGACGCCGGCACCCTCCGCGGTTCCGACGCCGGCTCGCAGGTCACCCTCGCCGGCTGGGTCGCCCGCCGCCGCGACCACGGCGGCGTGGTCTTCCTCGACCTGCGCGACGCCTCCGGCTACGTGCAGGTCGTCGTCCGCGAGGAGGAGGCGCACGCCCTCCGCAACGAGTACTGCGTGCTGATCACCGGTGAGGTCCGGCAGCGGCCGGCGGGCAACGAGAACCCCGAGCTGCCCACCGGCGAGATCGAGGTCGTCGCCACCGCGCTGCGGGTGCTGTCGGCGGCCGCGCCGCTGCCGTTCCCGATCGAGACCGACTCCCCGGCCTCCGACGACGTCCGCTACCGCTTCCGCTACCTGGACCTGCGCCGTCAGGACCCGGCCCGGATCATCCGGCTGCGCAGCGAGGTCAACCGGATCGCCCGGACCGTGATGGCCGGCCACGGCTTCGCCGAGGTGGAGACGCCGACGCTGACCCGCTCCACCCCCGAGGGTGCCCGCGACTTCGTCGTCCCGGTGCGCCTGCAGCCGGGCAAGTGGTACGCGCTGCCCCAGTCACCGCAGCTGTTCAAGCAGCTGCTGATGATCGGTGGGCTCGAGCGCTACTACCAGATCGCCCGCTGCTTCCGGGACGAGGACTTCCGCGCCGACCGGCAGCCGGAGTTCACCCAGCTGGACTTCGAGATGAGCTTCGTCGAGCGCGACGACGTCCTGGCGATCGCCGAGGACGTCGTCCGCTCGCTGTGGCGTGAGCTCGCCTCCTACGAGGTGCCCGAGATCCCGCGGATGACCTACCGCGAGGCCATGGACCGCTTCGGCTCCGACAAGCCCGACCTGCGCTTCGGCATCGAGCTGACCGAGCTGACGGAGTTCTTCGCCGACACCCCGTTCCGGGTGTTCCAGGCGCCCTACGTCGGCGCGGTGGTCATGCCCGGCGGCGGCTCGCAGCCGCGGCGCGCGTTCGACGCCTGGCAGGACTGGGCCCGCTCCCGCGGCTCCCGCGGCCTGGCCTACGTGACGATCGCCGAGGACGGCACGCTCGGCGGGCCGGTGGCCAAGAACATCTCCGAGGCCGAGCGGTCCGGGCTGGTCGAGGCCGTCGGTGCCGAGCCCGGCGACTGCGTCTTCTTCGCCGCCGGCGCCCGCCGCACCTCGCAGGAGCTGCTCGGCGCCGCCCGCAACGAGATCGCCAAGCGGTTGGAGCTCATCCAGCCGGGCACCTGGTCGTTCCTGTTCGTCGTCGACTTCCCGATGTTCGAGGAGACCGAGGACGGCGACTGGACCTTCATGCACCACCCGTTCACCTCGCCCACCCCCGAGTGGCGCGACCGCTTCGCCGAGGACAAGGGCGGCGCGCTGTCCGACGCCTACGACATGGTGATCAACGGCAACGAGGTGATGAGCGGCTCGGTGCGCATCCACGACGCCGCGCTGCAGGAGCGGGTGTTCGAGACCCTGGGGATGTCCCGCGAGGAGGCCCGCGAGCGGTTCGGCTTCTTCCTCGAGGCCTTCGCCTACGGCCCGCCGCCGCACGCCGGCGCCGCGCTCGGCTGGGACCGGCTGACCGCGCTGCTGGCCGGCGTCGAGTCGATCCGCGAGGTCATCGCCTTCCCGAAGACCGGCGCGGGCTTCGACCCGCTCACCGGCGCGCCGACGCCGATCACCGAGGCGCAGCGCAAGGAGGCCGGCATCGACGCCGAGCCGGAGGAGCCCCCGCTCCCCGGCGAGCCCGGCGCCCCCGGCCCGTCCGACCCGACGAAGGGCTGAGCCGCTCCTGCGGTGTCCCCCGTGCTCCTGCGGCGCTCGCAGCACCGCGACGGGACGAGGGGCACCGCAGGAGCCGCAGCCCCGGCTCGCCGCCCCCGCGTCAGTCGGCGACCTCGCGCGGCCAGACGACGACGAAGCGCTCGAACACCACCTCCAGGTCGTCGGACCACCTCCGCCCGCGGGCCTCGAGCGTGCGCGTGAAGTAGCGCAGGTGGCCGTCCAGCCAGCTCTGCCGGGTCCGGTCGCCCTCGCCCTCGTCGAACGCGAACGCGTCGTCGACGCTGTGCAGCGGCCCGATCCGCAACTCGCTGGAGCGCAGCACGCACCGCGGCACGCCGGCGCCGTCGGCGACCAGCCAGTGGGCCCCGATGCGCGGCAGCGGTCGCCCGTGGTCGGTGAAGTCGGCGACCAGCCCGGCCGTGGCCCGCTTGGTGCCCGCCAGGACCAGGGCCAGCAGCGCGTCGTTCAGGGCGGGGCTGTCACCGAGCCGCTCGACGTCCGGCGGCTCCTCGGGCGGGGCGGGCGCGGTGCGGGTCGCCTGGTAGGCGGCCCAGAGGCTCTCGGCCTGCGGTGTCATCGGGCTCCTCGTCGTCCCTCTCGGTACGTTGCGCAGCATGCCGCTGCGCGCCCGCACCCTGCTCGGTCCCGGCCCGTCCAACCCCTACCCGGAGGCCACGGTCGCCCTCGGGCAGCCGCTGCTGGGCCACCTCGACCCGGTCTTCCTCGGGATCCTGGACGAGACCTCCGACCGGCTCCGCGAGGTCTTCGGGACGGCGAACCGGCGCACCCTCCCGCTGTCGGCGACCGGCTCTGCGGGGATGGAGGCGGCCTTCGTCAACACCGTCGGCCCTGGGGACGTCGTCGTGGTGGCCGTCAACGGCCTGTTCGGCGAGCGCATGGTCGACGTCGCCTCCCGCTGCGGCGCCGAGGTCGTGCGGGTCGACCACGAGTGGGGACAGCCGGTCGACGCCGAGCGGGTGCTGGCCGCGCACCCGTCGCCGAAGCTGGTCGCCGCGGTCCACGCCGAGACCTCCACCGGCGTCCGGTCCGACCTGGAGCCGCTGGCCTCGGGCAAGGGCGACGCCCTGCTGCTCGCCGACTGCGTGACCTCACTCGGCGGCATCCCGGTGCGGCTGGACGACTGGGGCGTCGACCTCGCCTACTCCGGCTCGCAGAAGTGCCTCGGCGTCGCGCCGGGCCTCGCGCCGTTCACCATCGGCGACCGGGCGTGGGAGCGGCGGATCGAGAAGCCGCAGAGCTGGTACCTGGACCTCGGCATGCTCGGCGGCTACGCCGGCGAGGCCGCCGGCACCGGTGGGCGCACCTACCACCACACCGCGCCCACCGGCATGGTCGTGTCCCTGCACGCCGCGCTGGGCCGGATCCTCGACGAGGGCCTGGACGCCGTGCACGCCCGGCACGCCGAGGCCGGCCGGCTGCTGCACGAGGGGCTGGCCGAGCTGGGCCTGGAGCTGTTCGCCGCCGAGGGGCACCGGCTGCCGGAGCTCACCACGGTGCGGGTGCCCGAGGGCGTCGACTCGGCGGCGGTCCGCGCGGAGCTGCTCGAGCGCTACGACCTGGAGATCGGTGGCGGCGTCGGTGCCTACGCGGCCACTGTGTGGCGGATCGGCCTCATGGGCGCCAACGCCCGGCCGGAGAAGGTGGCGCTGGTGCTCGCCGCCCTCCGCGAGGTCCTCGGCCGGTGACGCTGCCGGTCCCCGCGGCCGCCGCCCCGGCGGCGGACCCGGCGCCGGACGGCGCGCTCCCGGCCCGGTCGCGGCGGCTGCCCGCCCTGGCCCTGCTGCCGCTGGCGGCCGCGGTGTGGTGGGTCGGCGGGCACCTGTGGTGGCTGCTGACCCTGGCCGGGCTGGACGCCGGGGGCGCGACGGCCGTCCCCTTCGACGCCTCGAGGCTCAGCGGGCTGGTGCTCGGCGCCCTGGCCGGCGGCGTCGCCGCGGGCCTGCTCGCCCGGCTGGCCGAGCGGCGCGGGCGGGGGCTCGCCGCGACCGCCGGCGGGGTGGCGCTCGCGGTCCTCGTCACGCTCGTGCAGTCCTCGGCCGCGGTGCGCGACACGGCCGCCGGGACCTTCGCCGCCGACCCGGTGGTGCTCACCGGCCTGACCGCGGTCGCGGTCGGTGCCGCCGCGGCCGGGTGGCTGGCCGGCTCGCTGGCGCTGCTCGGCCGCGGCGGGCTCGCGCTGGCCCTGGGGGTGCTGGCGGGGCTCACGCCGTCCTGGCTGTCGTCGGTCGTGTTCGCCGTGACCGGACCGGAGGCGTCCACCGGGATCGGCCGGCTCGTCTCCTGGAGCGGGGCGGCCGTGCTCGCGCTGGCACTCGTCGCCGCCGGGCTGCGGCCGCCGGTCCACCTGCTGTGGTGGCCGGCGGTGGTGCTGCTGGCCTGGTCCGCCGGGCCCGCGCTGACCGCCACGGCCTACCTCGAGCCGGCGTTGCGACCCGGCGCCGGTCTTCCGGACACCCTGCTGGACGCCCTGGCGGGCGCCTGGCAGGTGTTCGGGCTGGCGGCCGAGCCCGGCGCGCGGGACCTCGTCCCGTGGGTGGTGGCCGTCCTCGGCGCGCTGCTGGTCTCGGCCGCCCTCGCCGCGCGTTCTCGCGCGTCGACGTCGTCACCAGCCGCCCCTTCGCCAGCCCCCTCGCCGTGATCATGGGCACTTTGCCGCTCGCTCCAGCGCGTCGCAGCGTGTCGGCGGCACGATGCCCATGATCGCGAGGACCAGCGCCGTCCACAGGGGCGGCGACGCTCCACAGCGCGGTCACTCGGCCACGGGAGTCGGCGCGGAGCACGCACCGTCCCTGCCGTGGACGACGTCGAGCTGCCCCTGGCCTACACCTGGAGACGAGCGCGGGAGGCGGGGGCACGCCGCCGGCAGATCGCGGCGGACGGCGTCCGACTCGGTCACGGCCTGTACCTCTCGCGGGCCGCGCCGGCGACGCTGGCCGCGCGCTGCTCCGCCTGGACCCGCCTGCTGCCGGCGGACGCCGCCTTCGGGATGCAGACGGCGGTCGCGCTGCTCGGCGCCGACGACGGCCTCTGCCGCGAGCTCCGGGCGCCCGATGTGCACGTCGTCCTGACCCCTCGTCCGGTGCCGCCCCGCCGCCGCGGTCTCGTCGTGCACGAGCGGGCGCTGCTCGCGGGAGACGTCGTCGAGGCGGCCGGGCTGAGGGTCACCTCCGGCGCCCGGACCTTCCTCGACCTCGCCCTGCACCTCCCACCGCAGGAACTCGTGGCCGTGGGGGACGCCCTGCTGCGGCAGGGACGCATGGACGAGGCCGCACTCGCGGCCCGCCTCGCGCTGGCCGACCGCGTCAAGGGCGTCGTCCGCGCCCGGGAGTGTGCTCCCTTGCTCTCGGCGGAGGCGAGGTCGCGGCCGGAGAGCCTCATCCGCTACTGGCTGGCCACCAGCGACCTCCCGGCGCCCGACGTCCAGGTCCCGGTGCGGGACCGGTGGGGCCGGGAGGTGGCGCACGCGGACGTCGGCTACGAGCGGTACCGCGTCGCGGTCGAGTACGAGGGGCGTCAGCACGCCGACCCGGAGCAGTTCGGCCGGGACGTGGACCGCTACTCGCTCATGGCCGCCGACGGGTGGCTGGTGCTGCGCTTCGCCGGGCGGCACCTCGGAGGTCCCGGGGTGGTGGTCGACCGGACCCGCCGGGCGTTGGTCAGCCGCGGGTGGCGGGACCTGCGGGCAGCTCCCCGCTCGTGATCATGGGCGCGTTGCCGGCGACACGCGCGGACACGCCGGCCCGAGCGGCACGACGCCCATGATCACGGCGGGACACAGCGGGACAGACGGCGGGGCGCTCAGCCCAGGCGCGCGAGCTGCTCCGCGCTCAGGGTGAGCTCGGCCGCGGCGGCGGAGTCGGTGATCGACGCCGGCCGCGAGGCGCCGGGGATCGGCAGCACGACGTCGGCCTGCGCCAGGTGCCAGGCCAGCGTCACCTGGTACACCGACACCCCGAGCTCGGCGGCGACCTCGGCGAAGGCCGGCGCGGTGGCGTCGAGCGAGCCGGCGGCCGTCACCCCGCCGAAGGGGCTCCAGGGGATGAACGCCAGGCCGTGCCCGGCGCAGTGGGCGAGCTCGTCGGCGGAGAAGCGCCAGCCGGGGGAGAACTGGTTCTGCACCGCCACCAGCGCGTCGCCCAGCACCGAGCGGGCGACGTCGATCTGGGCGATGTCGGCGTTGGAGACGCCGACCGTGCGCACGAGCCCGGCGTCGTACAGCGCCCGCAGCCCGGCCATCGACTCCTCCCACGGGGTGTCGGGGTCGGGGCGGTGGAACTGGTACAGGTCGATCGCCTCGACGCCCAGCCGGCGCAGCGACCCCTCGCAGGCCCGCCGGAGGTAGCCGGGGCTGCCGTCGAGGTCCCAGTCGGTGCCGTGCCGGGTGTGCCCGCCCTTGGTCGCGACGAGGACGCCGTCCGTGCCGCCGCCGTAGGAGCGCAGCGCCCGCGCGACCAGCTCCTCGTTGTGGCCGAACTCCGCCTCGTCGTGGGCGTAGGCGTCGGCGGTGTCGATCAGCGTGACCCCGGCGTCCAGGGCGGCGTGCACCACCGCCTCGGCCTGCTCCGGCGTGGGCCGGTCGGTCTTGGTGGACAGGGGCATCGCGCCCAGCCCGATGGCGCTGACGGACACGCGGCCGACGGTGTCGTTGCCGATGGTGCGCTGCTGCACGGGGACCCTCTCGTAGGCGACCAGACCGTCGTTCCCCGCGGGTAGCGTCGTCACCCGTGAGTTCGCTGTTCGACGAGCCGGCCGGCGCCACGGCGGCGGGCGGGCCCGCCGCCGTCGACCCGGGGGCGCCGCTGGCGGTGCGGATGCGGCCGCGCTCCCTCGACGAGGTCGTCGGCCAGCAGCACCTGCTCGGCCCGCGCTCGCCGCTGCGCCGGCTGGTCGAGGCCGACGAGCCGATGTCGCTGGTCCTCTACGGCCCGCCGGGCACCGGCAAGACCACCCTGGCGCACGTCATCTCCCTGGCCACCAGTCGTCAGTTCGTGCAGCTGTCGGCGCTGGACTCCGGGGTCAAGGAGGTCCGCGCGGTCATCACCGCCGCCAAGCGGGAGCTCACCTACGCCGGCCGGCGCACCGTGCTGTTCATCGACGAGGTGCACCGCTTCTCCAAGACCCAGCAGGACTCGCTGCTGTCGGCGGTCGAGGACCGCATCGTCAGCCTGATCGCCGCCACCACCGAGAACCCCTTCTTCTCCGTGGTCAGCCCGCTGCTGTCGCGCAGCCTCGTGCTGGCCCTGCAGCCGCTGGCCGACGACGACGTCCGCGCCCTGCTGCACCGGGCGCTCACCAGTGACCGCGGCCTCGACGGCGCCGTCACGCTCAGCCCGGAGGCCGAGGAGCACCTGGTGCGCATCGCCGGCGGCGACGGCCGCAAGGCGCTGACCGCGCTGGAGTCCGGTGCCGGCGCGGCGGTCGCCGCGGGCGCCGGTGAGATCGACCTCGCCACGCTGGAGACGGCGGTCGCCCAGGCGGCGGTCCGCTACGACCGGCAGGGCGACCAGCACTACGACGTCGCCAGCGCGCTGATCAAGTCCATCCGCGGCAGCGACGTCGACGCGGCGCTGCACTACCTGGCCCGGATGGTCGAGGCGGGGGAGGACCCGCGCTTCATCGCCCGGCGGCTGGTCATCTCCGCCAGCGAGGACATCGGCATGGCCGACCCGACGGCGCTGCAGACCGCCGTCGCCGCGGCGCAGGCGGTCCAGATGATCGGCATGCCCGAGGGCCACTTCCCGCTCGCCCACGCCGTCGTCCACCTGGCCACCGCACCGAAGTCCAACGCGGTCACCGTCGCGATGGGCGAGTCCGTCGCCGACGTCCGGGCGGGCCTGGCCGGGCCGGTGCCGCCCGGGCTGCGCGACGCCCACTACGCGGGCGCGAAGAAGCTCGGGCACGGCGGCACCTACCGGTACCCGCACGACGCCCCCGACGGGATCGTCGCCCAGCAGTACCCGCCCGACGCCCTGGTCGGCCGCGACTACTACCGGCCCACCCAGCGCGGGGCCGAGGGGCCGATCGCGGCCCGCCTGCCGAAGCTGCGGGCCATCCTGCGCCGCGGCCGCTGACCACCAGCCCCACCTCTCCCGCGGGCGGCACGGCCCGGGGGGCCCGCCGACTACTGTGATCCCGCCGGGGAACGGTGCCCGGCCGCAAGCCAACCGACGAACAGGAGACCGCGCGTGTCCGCAGGAGAGTGGGCCGGACTCATCGCAGCCCTGGCGCTGGTGCTGCTGGTCGTACTGCTGGCCGTCCCGCTGCTCAAGCTGGGCCGCACGCTCGACGAGACGACGCTGACCATCCGCCAGGTCCGCGAGCAGAGCCAGCCGATCCTGGCGCAGGCGACCACCACGGTCACCCACGTCAACAGCAACCTCGAGCGGGTCGACGACATCACCGGCAACGCCGCGAACGTCTCCAGCAACGTGGCCGCGCTGACCAGCGTCGTGGCCGCCACCCTGGGCAGCCCGCTGATCAAGGTCGCGGCCTTCAGCTACGGCGTCCGCAGCGCCGCGCGCAAGCGCCGCGAGGGCCAGGCGGTCGCCGAGGCCGCCCAGCGGGACAAGGAGGCGCGCCGCGCGCGCCGGGCCGCCCGGCGGGCCGCCTGATGCGCCGGCTGTTCTGGCTCGCCATGGGGATCACCATCGGCGCCCTCGTCGTCCGCAAGCTGTCGGCCGCCGCGGAGAAGCTCACCCCGCAGAGCCTCGCCGGCGCCCTGGTCGAGGGGCTGCGCGACCTCGCCGACGCGATCGGCGAGTTCGGCGCCGACGTCCGGGCCGCCGCCGCGGCGCGTGAGGACGAGCTGCGGTCGGGTACCGGACTGGACGCGCCGCTGCCCGAGCGCGGCGCCGTCGAGCTGCCCGGCCGGCACAGCGCTCCGCCGTCCGCCCGCTGACCTCCGCGGCGCCGCGGCACCCGGCGCCCCACCCCTGAGAACCCCGAGTAGGACATGCAGACCGCCGAGATCCGCCGCCGCTTCCTCGAGCACTTCGCCGCCCGCGGCCACACCGTCGTCCCCAGCGCGTCGCTGGTCTCGCCGGACCCGTCGCTGCTGTTCACCGTCGCCGGCATGGTGCCGTTCATCCCGTACCTGACCGGCCGCGAGCCGGCGCCGTTCCCGCGCGCGACCAGCGTGCAGAAGTGCGTCCGCACCCTCGACATCGAGGAGGTGGGCAAGACCACCCGGCACGGCACGTTCTTCCAGATGAACGGCAACTTCTCCTTCGGCGACTACTTCAAGGAGGGGGCGATCCGGCACGCCTGGGAGCTGGTGACCGGGCGCCTGGACGACGGCGGGCTGGGCTTCGACCCCGAGCGCATCTGGGTCACCGTCTACCTGGACGACGACGAGGCCGCCGAGGCCTGGCACCGCATCGCCGGCCTGCCGGTCGAGCGGATCCAGCGGCTGGGCAAGAAGGACAACTACTGGCACACCGGGGCCGACGGGCCCGGCGGTCCGTGCTCGGAGATCTACTACGACCGCGGCCCGGAGTTCGGGCCCGACGGCGGCCCGCTGGTCGACACCGGCGGCGACCGGTTCCTGGAGATCTGGAACCTCGTCTTCATGCAGTACGAGCTGGCCGACGTCCGGAGCAAGGAGGACTTCACCGTCCTCGGCGAGCTGCCGAAGAAGAACATCGACACCGGCATGGGCCTGGAGCGGGTGGCCTTCCTGCTCCAGGGCGTCGACAACATGTACGAGATCGACGAGGTCGCGCCGGTGCTCCGCCGCGCCGCCGAGCTCGCCGGGATCACCTACGGCAAGGACCACGACGCCGACGTGCGGCTGCGGGTCGTCGCCGACCACGTGCGCAGCGGCCTGATGCTCATCGGCGACGGCGTCACCCCCGGCAACGAGGGCCGGGGCTACATCCTGCGCCGGCTGCTGCGCCGCGCCGTCCGCTCGATGAAGCTGCTCGGCGTCGACGAGGCCACGCTGCCGGAGCTGCTGCCGGTGTCCCGCGACGCGATGAGCCCGAGCTACCCCGAGCTGGCCACCGACTTCGCCCGCATCTCCTCGGTCGCCTACGCCGAGGAGGAGGCCTTCCGCCGCACCCTGAGCTCGGGCACCGCGCTGTTCGACACCGCCGTGCGCGAGGCCAAGGCCGCGGGGGCGCCCTCGCTGACCGGGGAGCAGGCGTTCTCCCTGCACGACACCTACGGCTTCCCGATCGACGTCACCCTCGAGATGGCCGCCGAGCAGGGCGTGACCGTCGACGAGGCGGGCTTCCGGGCGCTCATGCAGCAGCAGCGCGACCGCGCCCGCGCCGACGCCCGCGCCAAGCGCACCGGCTCGGTCGACGTCCTGGCCTACCGCCGGCTGCTGGCCGAGCACGGGCCCACCGACTGGCAGGCGTACGAGGCGCTGCGGACCGACTCCCGCGTGCTCGCCGTCGTCTCGGACCTGACCGACTCCGACGGCGCCGCCACGGTCGCCGGCCCCGGCGAGGTGACCCGCGTCGTCCTGGACCGGACGCCGTTCTACGCCGAGTCCGGCGGTCAGGTGGCCGACGCCGGCGTCCTGACCTGGGACGGCGGCCGCGCCGAGGTGCTCGACGTGCAGCGGCCGGTCAAGGGCCTGGTCGCCCACCAGGTGCGGGTGCTCGAGGGGGAGCTGCGCGCCGGCGTCGAGCTGACCGCGCAGGTCGACCGCGAGTGGCGGCTGTCGGCCTGCCAGGCGCACTCGGGCACCCACGTGGTGCACGCCGCGCTGCGCCAGGTGCTCGGCCCGCAGGCCCTGCAGTCCGGTTCGTACAACCGCCCCGGCTACCTGCGGCTGGACTTCGCCTGGCAGGGCGCGCTCAGCGCGCAGCAGCGGACCGACATCGAGGACGTCGCCAACGCCGCCGTCCGCGCCGACCACGGCGTGACCGCCAGCTACATGACGCTGGCCGAGGCCCAGGCCATCGGTGCGCTGGCGCTGTTCGGCGAGACCTACGGCGAGCAGGTCCGCGTCGTGGAGATCGGCGGCCCGTGGTCGCGCGAGCTCTGCGGTGGCACCCACGTGCGCGGCAGCGCCCAGATCGGCACGCTGGCGCTCACCGGCGAGTCCTCGGTCGGCTCCGGGTCCCGCCGCGTCGAGGCCGCGGTCGGGCTGGAGGGGTTCCGCTACCTGGCCCGCGAGCGCGACCTCGTGCGCCAGCTGGGCGAGCTGCTCAAGACCCCGGCCGACGGCCTGGCCGACCGCATCAGCGGCATCCTCGCCCGGCAGCGCGAGACCGACCGGGAGCTCGCCGACCTGCGGGCCCAGCAGACCCTGGCCGCCGCGGGCACGCTGGCCGCCGGCGCCACCGACGTCGACGGGATCGCCCTGGTCACCGGCTCGCCGCAGGGTCTGGCCGGCGGCGACCTGCGCACCCTGGCGCTCGACGTCCGCGCGAGGCTGGGCGACCGACCCGCCGTGGTCTTGCTCGCCTCCGAGTCCGGGGGCAAGGTTGCCCTCGTGGCGGCCCTCACGCCCGCCGCGCAGGAGCGGGGTCTCTCGGCCGGGGACCTGATCAAGACGGCCGCCGGGCCGGTCGGCGGCCGCGGCGGTGGCAAGGCCGACGTCGCCCAGGGGGGCGGTACCGACCCCGGCGGCATCCCCGCGGCCCTGGCGGCCGGCGAGCAGGCGGTCCGCGACCGCGCGTCCGGAAGGTGAGCTGAGATGCCCGAGCAGCGCTGGGACCCCGAGGAGACCGGTCCGGTCGGCGAGCGGCGCGTGCAGCGCCCCGCCGTCCCGCCGGCGCGACCGCGGCCGGGCGGCCAGCCGCCGACGCAGGACCAGCCGGTGCACCACGCCACGACGGAGATCGACCTGCGCGCGGCCGGCTTCCCGCCGGTGCGCAACGAGACCACCGAGATCGACCTGTCGAAGGGCCTGCCCGCGGGGCTGCCGCCGCTGCCGCCGCGCCGCGGCCGGCAGGGCCGCCGGCTCGGCCTCGACGTCGGCACGGTGCGCGTCGGCGTGGCGCTGTCGGACCCGACCGGCACGCTGGCCAGCCCGCTGGAGACCGTGCAGCGGGCCCGCGACGAGTCCGACCTGGACCGCATCGCCGCGCTCGTGGTGGAACACGAGGTGACAGAGGTGATCGTGGGGGAGCCGCGCCACCTCTCGGGTGCGTCGGGCGCCTCGGCCCGCGAGGCCCGTGCCTACGCTCGGGCCCTGGCCGGGCGCATCGGGTCCGTGCCCGTGCACCTCGTCGACGAAAGGCTCTCCACCGTGACTGCAGCCGGTTCCCTGCGGGCGAGCGGGCTCGACAGCCGCCAGCAGCGCCCCGTGATCGACCAGGCGGCCGCCGTGGTCATCCTCCAGGCCTATCTCGACGCCCAGCGGGGGCGCTCGTGAGTTTCCCGACCCCGCCCGGTGGGCGGGGTCGGCACGCCCGGACCGACGGTGCCGGCCAGTCGCTGAGCGCCTGGGCCGCCGGGCTGCCGCGCCAGCAGGCCCCCGCGCGACCGGAGCCGCCGACGACCATCGGCCCCGCACCGGCCGCGCCGCCGCGGCGCCGCGCGGGCGTCATCGACCGCGAGCACGCGGCCGACTTCCCGATCGCCGACTACGCCCGCCACTCCTCGCCCGGCGAGGACGACCGCACCGGCCGCATGCCCGGCCTCGGCGACGTCCCGCCGGAGCCGCCGGCCCCGGCCGGTACGCACCCCAGCGCGCCGCTGCCCCCGCGCCCGGTGGGGACCTGGTCCCGGCTGCAGCGGCGCACCGACGTGCCGCCGGACGACGAGGCCACCGTCGCCCAGCCGGCGGTCGGCTCGCCGCTGCCCCCGCCGCCCGTCCCCGGCGCGGGTGCCGACCGGCAGGAGCCCTACGAGCACGACGCGCACGAGCACCACGACGACGACGCCACCGGCGGCCTCGAGGTCCTCGCCGACGACGACGACCACCACGACGACCACCACGACGACGTGCACCACCACGACGACGCCGTGGCGGGGGGCCCGGGGGGGGGGGGGGGGGGGGGGGGGCGGGGGGGGGGGGGGGGGGGGGGGGGCGGGGGGGGGGGGGGGGGGGGGGGGGGGGGGGGGGGGGG
>NZ_JBJGZX010000017.1:0-87317 GCF_054050735.1 Blastococcus sp. SYSU D00813 | reverse complement strand
CCCCCCTATCCACCCCACCCCCCCCCCCCCCCCCCCCCCCCCCCCCCCCCCCCCCCCCCCCCCCCCCCCCCCCCCCCCCCCCCCCCCCCCCCAGGGGGCCGACGACGTCGCGGGGTTCCTGCTGGGGGCCGGGGACGACGGCGGCCTGCCCGACGGCGCCCGCGCGTTCCCGCCCGGGACGCCGCCGGACGACGTCGTCGCCTGGCTGCGCGCCGCCGGCGACCGGGACCGCGGGGAGGACCGGCTCACCCGGTGACCGGCTGCGTCAGCTGCGGCCGGCGCGGCGGGGACCGGCCGGCCGCGCGAGGCGCCGGGTGGGAGGTCGAGGTCGGCGTCGATCGAGCAGGCGCGTCCCGCGGTCCCCAGCGCCGTCACGGTGACGGTGAGGTCGCGCGGGACGACGTCCGCGGCCGGTGGGGCCACCGCGGCGGCCACCCCCGCCCCGAGCAGGGCGGTGAGCAGGACGGTCGCCGGCCGGCGCACGCGGGCGCTCCTCGTCGTGGGGGGCCTCGGGCGGGTGGCCGGCCTGTGATGCCGCCCACCCCCCAGAACGCCGGGGAGACGACGGGGTTACGGGCGGGCTACGGTGCCTGCTCGTGGATCTCTTCGAGTACCAGGCCCGTGACCTGTTGGCCTCGCACGGCGTCCCCGTGCTCCCCGGTGGTGTGGCGGAGACGCCGGAGCAGGCGGAGGCGATCGCCCGCGAGATCGGCAGCCAGGTCGTCGTCAAGGCGCAGGTGAAGACCGGTGGGCGTGGGAAGGCCGGCGGCGTCAAGCTCGCGGCCGACGCCGACGAGGCCCGGGCCCGCGCGCAGGACATCCTCGGCCTGGACATCAAGGGCCACATCACCCACCGCGTGATGGTCGCCCAGGCGTCCGACATCGCCGAGGAGTACTACTTCTCCTACCTGCTCGACCGCGCCAACCGCACCTTCCTGGCCATGGCCTCGAAGGAGGGCGGCATGGAGATCGAGCAGCTCGCCGTCGAGCGGCCCGAGGCCCTGGCCCGCATCCCCGTCGACGCGACCGTCGGCGTCGACGCGCAGAAGGCCGCCGAGATCGTCGACGCCGCGAACTTCCCGGCCGAGGTGCGCGACCAGGTCATCGCGATCGCCGTCCAGCTGTGGGAGGTCTTCCAGCAGGAGGACGCCACGCTGGTCGAGGTGAACCCGCTGGCCAAGGCGCCCGACGGCACCGTCCTCGCGCTGGACGCGAAGGTGACCCTCGACGAGAACGCCCGCTTCCGGCACGAGGCGCACGAGGCGCTGGAGGACACCGCCGCCGCGGACCCGCTCGAGGCGCGGGCCAAGGAGAAGGACCTCAACTACGTCAAGCTCGAGGGCGAGGTCGGCATCATCGGCAACGGCGCCGGCCTGGTGATGAGCACCCTGGACGTCGTCGCCTACGCCGGTGAGGAGTTCGGCGGCGTCAAGCCGGCCAACTTCCTCGACATCGGCGGTGGCGCCTCGGCCGAGGTCATGGCCAACGGCCTGGAGATCATCCTCTCCGACCCGGCCGTGAAGAGCGTCTTCGTCAACGTCTTCGGCGGGATCACCGCCTGCGACGCCGTCGCGAACGGCATCGTCAGCGCCCTGGGCATCCTGGGCGACGAGGCGACCAAGCCGCTGGTCGTCCGGCTCGACGGCAACAACGTGGAGGAGGGCCGGCGGATCCTCGCCGAGGCCGACCACCCGCTGGTGACCGTGGTGGACACGATGGACGGCGCCGCGCGCCGGGCCGCCGAGCTCGCCGCCGCCTGAGCAAGGACCCCGTCCCCCTCATCCCTCGCAGGCTCGGGACGAGCCTCTGGACGGGGCCACCGGCGCCCCACTTCCGAGACAGGATTCTGTGAAATGTCGATCTTCCTCAACGAGAACAGCAAGGTCATCGTCCAGGGCATGACCGGCTCCGAGGGGCGCAAGCACACCCAGCGGATGCTGGCCTCCGGCACCGCGATCGTCGGCGGCGTGAACCCGAAGAAGGCCGGCCAGAGCGTCGACTTCGACGGCGCCAGCGTCCCGGTCTTCGGTTCGGTCGCCGACGCCATGAAGGAGACCGGCGCCGACGTCAGCGTCATCTTCGTGCCGCCGGCCGGCGCCAAGGCCGCCACGATCGAGGCCGTCGACGCCCAGATCGGGCTCGCCGTCGTGATCACCGAGGGCATCCCGGTGCACGACTCCACCTACGTGTGGGCGCACGCCCAGGGCGGCGCGACCCGGATCATCGGCCCGAACTGCCCCGGGCTGATCAGCCCCGGACGCTCGAACGCCGGCATCATCCCGGCCAACATCACCAAGCAGGGCAAGATCGGCCTGGTCAGCAAGTCGGGCACGCTGACCTACCAGATGATGTACGAGCTCCGGGACATCGGGTTCTCGACCTGCGTCGGCATCGGCGGCGACCCGGTCATCGGCACCACCCACATCGACTGCCTGCAGGCCTTCCAGGACGACCCGGAGACCGAGGCCATCGTGATGATCGGCGAGATCGGCGGGGACGCCGAGGAGCGCGCCGCCGACTTCATCCAGGCCAACGTCACCAAGCCGGTCGTCGGCTACGTCGCCGGCTTCACCGCGCCCGAGGGCAAGACGATGGGCCACGCCGGCGCCATCGTCTCCGGCTCGGCCGGCACCGCGCAGGCGAAGAAGGAGGCCCTCGAGGCCGCCGGTGTCCGGGTCGGCAAGACCCCGTCGGAGACCGCGCGCCTCATGCGGGAGATCGTCGGCGCCTGATCCCCGGCGACCAGCCGCCCGCTGCCCCGGTCGGCCGCGGAGGACCGGGGCAGCGGCGTCTCGCGGCGAGCCACCGGCACCGGCCGGACCCGTTCCAGTAGGAAGGTCGCGGCCGTGCGCCGGACGCGGGGAGGAGGACGGGGACCGACGGTGGGCAGCGGGACGAGGGTGCGGACGTGACGGCGGACGTGACGGTGGACGCCGTGTCCGGTCCGGGGGCGGACGGCGTGGTGCGCGTCGTCCGGCCGGTGGGCGTGCGCCAGGTGTCGGCTGCGCTCGCCGTGGCCGCGGCGGTCGCCGCCCTGACCTCGGTCGGCACGAGCCTGGACCGCACCAGCTACTTCTCCGAGGGCGAGGAGTACCAGACCGTCGTCCGCCTGGGCACCGGCGACCAGCTGCGGGAGAGCTTCGAGGGCAGCCCCACCGACGCCCTGGCGTGGGCCGGTCCGGCGGTGCTGGCCGCGGTGCTGCTGACGGCGGCGGCCGTCGCCGCCCTGCTCGCGGCGCGCTCGGACCGGCCCGGCGGCTGGGGTGCCGCCGCCCAGCAGCTCGCCGCCGGGGGCGCCGGGGTGCTCGCGGCGCTGACCGCGGTGCTCGTCGTGGTCGGGGTCTCGGACGTCTCGGCCCACCGCACCGGCGAGGGGATCGTCACCCGGTGGGGACCGGCGCCGATCGTGCTGCTCGTGGCCGTCGGGCTCGCGCTGGCCGCCGCGGTCACCGCGCGGCGCGGCCGGGCCCGGGTGCTCGCCACGATCGGAGCCGGCGCGTGACCGGCCCCGTACCGGCCTGGCAGCCGCCCGGGCAGCCGGGCGCGACCGCCGTCGTCCCGTCCGTGACGTGGGACGCCGCCGCGCCCGCGCCGGCCGCTGCACGGCGGCCGGTGGACGTGGCGGGCGTGCTGCGCCTGGCGGCGGGCGGCCTGCTGGCGGTCGCCGGCGGCCTGACGGCGGTCGCGCCGTTCCTCACGCTCTACTCCCTGGCGATCGACGGCGAGGAGGCGTTCCGCACCGACGGGTGGGGGAGCGCCGACGACGGCCCGCAGACCCCGGTGCGGTGGGCGATCCCGGTCCTGCTGGCGGCGGCCGCGCTCCTCGTCGCCGGCGTCCTGCTCGTCGTCTCCCGCTGGGTCGTGCGGTTGCGGACCGCGGCCGCCGCGGTCGGCGCCGTGGCCGCCGGCGCCGCGGTCGCGGTCGGCTGGATGCTCGGCCCCTTCGTCGACAGCTTCGTGGCGTCCTGGGAGACCGGCGGGTTCGGCGACACCGACTACGACGCGAGCTCCGGCGCCGGCACCGTGCTGGTGCTCGTCGCGACGTGGCTCGGGCTGGCCGCGGTGGTGCCGCTGGTCCTCGCGCCGGTGGTCGACGCCGTCCGCGCCCGTACCGCCGGAGGTGCGCGATGAGCTCCCCGTCCGACCGCGACGGATCCCAGGCCTGGACCACGTCGGTGGGGGAGCAGCCGGTCTGGGAGCCCTACCCCGCCCCGTACGCGCCGGCTCCCGGCCGGCCCGAGCAGCCGGCCCCGTGGCAGGCGCAGCCCGCTCCGGTCGCGCAGCCGTCGGCGGCCGGCTGGCCGCCCACCGGCGACGCCGGCCGGCCGGCCGCTCCGCTGCCGGTCCCGCCCCCCTCGGTCGTCGTCGCCGCCGTCCTCGGCCTGCTCGCCGTCGTCGGCGTCCTGGTCGCGGTGGCGGTCGGGGGGGCCGGGGACGCGCTGGTCGAGGCCGGCTGGCTGGCGACGGACGTGGACGCCGTCACGGCCATGCTGGCGGTGCCGCTGGTCGCCGCGCTGGTCGGCGGGTCGGCCGCCGCCCTGCTCGGCCGCGGCGGCGTCCTGCTGTGCGCCGCGGGCGCGGCGCTGGCGGTCGCCGCCGCCGCCGTCCTCGTCGGCGGCGTGCTGGCCGACGAGGTGCAGGGCCTGCGCATCGGGCTGGCCGCCGGTCTCGCCGCGGTGGGCGCAGGCGTCGCGGGTCTCGCGGTCGTGGGACCGTCCCGGCGCTGGTACCAGGCGGGGGAGCGGCGGGTCGCCGAGCTCGCCGTCGGGCGGGTGCTGGCCCAGCCGCGGCCGGGCCGGCCGGAGGTCCCCGGCCGGGGCCCGGGATGGGCGGTCGCCGGCGCGGTCGTCGCGGTGGCCACGGTCGGTGCGGCGGGACTGGTGCTGTCGGGCCTGGTCGACACGGGGGAGGACGGCGGCGTCTTCCGGTCCGGCTCGGGCGCCGGTCCCGTCCCGGTCGACGAGTCCGACCTCGACTACGACCCGTACCTGGACGGCCTCGCGCGCGACTGCGCGGACGGCGACCTGGAGCAGTGCGACCAGCTGTACTTCGAGAGCCCGATCGGCGGCGACTACGAGGACTACGGCAGCAGCTGCGGCGCGCGGACCGACGAGGGGTTCTACGGCTCCTGCGCGGAGGACTTCGACTGACCGCGGGGGACCGGGCCGTGTTGCGGCCGGGTCACGAAACCGACCCTCGCGGGGGAGCACTAGGCGTGGCGAGGTTGCGTGCGTCAACATCGACGGGCCAGCATCCCTGCGACCAGGGCGCTATCACAGAGAAGAGTTGACCGATGACAGGCAGTCAGCCGCCTCAGCAGCCGGGTGGCTACGGGCAGCCCGCTCCCGGCCAGCAGCCCGGGTACGGCCAGCCGGCCGGCTCTCCCCAGTACGGCCAGCCGCAGCCCGGCTACGGGCAGCAGCCGCCGCAGCAGCCCTACGGCCAGCCGCAGCCGGGGCACGGGCAGAACCCGTACGCCCAGCCGGCCGGCACCGGCGGTCAGCTGACCTTCGACGTCAAGCGGCTCAAGCTGGCGGACTACGTGGTCGCCGGCGGCGCGTTGCTGTACCTCGTCTTCGCGATCATCCCGTGGTACTCGGAGGACTTCGGGTTCGGCGCGAGTGTCTCCGTCAACGGATTCGACCTCGGCACGATCACGACCGCCTTCATCCTGTTCCTCCTGGCGGGCGTCTGGGCCCTGGTCCCGGCCGTGACGGACCTGAAGCTGCCGTTCCCGCGCAGCTTCGTCACGGTGGGACTCGCCGCGCTCGGGCTGCTGCTGACCCTCATCGGCTGGATCGACTCGTTCGACCTGCCCGACTTCAGCTTCTTCGCGCTGCTGACCTTCCTGACCGCCCTCGCCATCACCGCTTTCGCGGTCCTCGGCCTGCTCCCGGAGCTCAAGAACCGCCCGGGTCTCCCCGGTGGGCTCGCCAACGCGGCGCAGTGGGCGAACCAGCAGGCGCCCGCCTTCGGCACCCAGCCGCAGGCCCCCCAGCAGCAGTACGGCCAGCCGCAGGCCCCCCAGCAGCAGTACGGGCAGCCGCAGCAGCCGTACTCGCCCCCGCCGGGCCAGCCCGGCCAGGGCCCCACCCCCGGTCAGCCGACCGGCGGGATCTGACCGCCCGACCCGCGCGGTCCGCACCACCGGCGGCACCGTCCGCCACCGTCACAACAGAGGAGTCGACGCAATGACCAGCAGTCAGCCGCCCCAGCAGCCCGGAGGGTTCGGGCAACCGTCCCCGGGTCAGCAGCCGGGGTACGGCCAGCAGCCGGCCGGCTCCTCGCCGTACGGGCAGCCGCAGCAGCAGCCGCAGCAGCCGGCCTACGGGCAGCAGCCGCCGGCCGCCCCGCAGTACGGGCAGCCGCAGCAGCCGGCCTACGGCCAGCAGCCCACCTTCGCCGGCCAGGGCGGCGGCTCCGGCTCGCTGGACCTGTCGAAGGTGAAGCTGTTCGACTGGCTCATCGGCGGCCTCTGGGTCCTGCTGACCCTCTTCATGATCCTGCCGTGGTTCACCTTCGAGTCCCCGTTCGGGGACGAGTCGGAGTCGGTCAACGGCTTCAGCGACAGCATCGAGGGCTTCAGCGTCGGCTACACCTCCGGCCTGATGGTCTTCGCGTGGATCCTCTTCCTGCTCGCCGCGGTGTGGGCCATCGGCTCGGCCATCGCCAAGATCCGCCTGCCCTTCCCGCGCAGCTTCGTCACCGCGGGGCTCGCCGGGCTGGGCCTGCTGTTCACGCTGATCACGTGGATCTCGGCGCTGAGCCTCGACGACCAGGTCGAGGAGGTCTTCGACGTCGGCTTCAGCATCATCGCCTTCCTGACGCTGCTCACCGCGATCGCCATCACGGCGCTCGCCGTGCTCGAGCTGCTGCCCGAGCTGAAGCAGTTCCAGGCCGCCCGCAAGTCCGGGGCCCACAGCGGCCCGGGCGCCGGCGGCGGCTTCGGCGGCGGCCAGCAGTACGGCCAGCCGCAGGCCCCCCAGGCCCCGCAGCAGTACGGCCAGCCGCAGGCCCCCCAGGCCCCGCAGGCCCCGCAGCAGTTCGGCCAGCCGCAGGCCCCGCAGCAGCAGTACGGGCAGCCCCAGCAGCCCTACTCGCCGCCGCCCCCGCCGCCGGCCCAGCCCGGCCAGGGCCCGACCCCGGGTCACCCCACCGGCGGCTTCTGACCGCCCGCGTCCCCTCCCGGGGACGCACCGCACCGGCACGCACGAGGGCCGGCGACGTCCGCGTCGCCGGCCCTCGTCGCGTTCCCCGGCGCGTGCCGCGCCCGCCGGGCCCCCGGGCTCGGGATAGTGGGGGTGTGGTCCCGCTGCTGTCGCGTCTGACGTCCTCCGGGCGGCGGGTCCCCGGGCACCCCGTGTGGCTGGCCGCCGCGGCGGTCGCCGCCCTGTCGGTCTTCGGCCTCGTCGCCCTCGGTCTCGCCCTGGTGGTGGTGCAGACCCTCGACCCCACCGGCGGGCTGTCGGTCGGGGGCTGCGCCGCGCTCGCCGGCCGGCTGTGGGTCCTCGCCCACGGCGGCCGCCTCCAGCTCGACTCCGGCCCGCTGGCGGTGGCGCCCCTCCTGCTGACGGTGGCGGTGGCCTGGGGGCTGAGCCGGGTCGGCCGCGGGGTGGTGGACGCCGGGGACCTCACCGGCGCCCGCGCCGCCGCGGAGGTCGCGGGTGTCGCGGTCGCCGTGCACGCGCTGGTCACCCTGCTGGTCGCCGTCGCCGTCGGGGTGCCCGGACGCGGCCTCCTCCAGGCGGTGGGGGGCGCGGCCCTCCTCGCCGTCCTCGCCGTCGGCTGGGGGGTGGCCCGGCAGAGCGGCGTCCTCGACGACCTCCTGGACCGCCTCCCCGGTCCTGTCCGGCCCGTCCTGCGCGGCGCCGCGGCCGGGCTGCTGACCGCCGTGGCGCTGTGCACCGCGATCGTGGCGATCGCCGTGGCCGCCGACGCTGCCGGCTACGCCCGGCTGTCGGCCGACCTCGGGGGCTCGGGCGCCGGCGCAGTCGGCCTGCTGGGGCTCGCGCTGCTGCTCCTGCCCAACGCCACGGCCGCCGTCCTCGGGATGGCCGCGGGCCCCGGCTTCTCCGTCGGCGCGGCCACCCTCGTCTCCGCCGACACCGTGACGCTGGGCCCGTTGCCGGCCCTGCCCCTGCTCGCCGCCCTGCCCGACACCCAGGCGGTGCCGCTGGTCGCCCTGGTCTCCCTCGCCGTCCCGGCGCTGGCCGGGCTCGTGGCGGGGGCGGTCGTCGGCCGTCGCCTCGCCGACGACGACGGCGGCCCGGTCGCCGCCGGGCTGTGGGCCGTGGCGGCCGGGCTGCTCATGGGCGCCGGCGCGGCGGCCCTCGCGTGGGCCGGCGGGGGCGTGCTGGGGGACGGCGGGCTGGCGGAGGTCGGCGCCCCGCCGCTGGCCACCGGGCTGGCCGTCGCCGCCCAGGCCGGCATCGCCGCCGCCCTCGCCGCGGCGGTCACCCGCTGGCGCGCCCGGGGCTGACCGGGGCCCCCGGTGCGGCACCGGGGCCGGGAGGGGCACGGCGGTCCTCCTAGGATCACCGCGTGCCGTCCGCCGAACCGTCCGGGCGCGCCCGCGTGGTCGTCCTGGTCTCCGGCACCGGGTCGCTGTGCGCCGCGCTCCTCGACGCCGCCGACGAGCCGACCTACCCGGCAACCGTGGTCGCCGTCGGTTCCGACCGCGAGGCACCCGGCCTCGAGCACGCCCGCCGCCGCGACGTCCCCACCTTCGTCTGCCGGCTCGGTGACCACCCCGACCGTGCCGCGTGGGACCGGGCGCTGGCCGACGCGATCGCCGCGCACCGGCCCGACCTCGTGGTCTCGGCCGGGTTCATGAAGATCGTCGGCCCGGCGGTGCTCGAGGCCTTCGGTGGCCGGCTGCTGAACACCCACCCGGCGCTGCTGCCGGCCTTCCCGGGGGCGCACGCCGTCCGCGACGCGCTGGCCGCGGGGGCCGAGGTCACCGGCAGCACGGTGCACTGGGTCGACGCCGGCGTCGACACCGGCCCGGTGATCGCCCAGCGCGAGGTGCCGGTCCTGCCCGGCGACGACGAGGACCGGCTGCACGAACGGATCAAGGCCGTGGAGCGGACGCTCCTGGTGGACACGGTGGCGCACCTCGCCGCCGAGAGGACGAGGGAGAGCCCCCGATGAGCGACCGCACCCCCATCCGCCGCGCGCTGCTGGGCGTGTACGACAAGAGCGGCGTCGAGGAGCTGGCCCGCGGGCTCGCCGAGGCCGGCGTCGAGTTGGTCAGCACCGGCGCGACGGCCCGCCGGATCGCCGAGGCCGGGGTCCCGGTGACCCCGGTGGAGGAGGTCACCGGCTTCCCCGAGTGCCTCGACGGCCGGGTGAAGACGCTGCACCCCGCCGTGCACGCCGGGATCCTGGCCGACCGGCGCAAGCCCGAGCACGTCGCCCAGCTCGAGGAGCTGGACATCCGGGCCTTCGACCTCGTCGTGGTGAACCTGTACCCGTTCAGCGAGACCGTGGCCTCGGGCGCCACCCCCGACGAGTGCGTCGAGCAGATCGACATCGGCGGGCCGGCCATGGTGCGCGCCGCGGCCAAGAACCACCCCTCGGTCGCGGTCGTCGTCGACCCCGCCCGGTACGACGACGTCCTCGCCGCCGTGCGGGCCGGGGGCTTCACCCTGGCCGAGCGGCAGCGGCTGGCCGTCGCCGCGTTCCGGCACACGGCCACCTACGACATCGCGGTGGCCTCCTGGATGGGCAGCGTGCTCGCGCCCGAGGAGGACGGCACGGTCTTCCCGGCGTGGGTGGCGGCGAGCTGGGAGCGCGCCGACGTCCTCCGCTACGGCGAGAACCCCCACCAGGGCGCGGCGCTGTACCGCGGCGGGCAGCCCGGCCTCGCGCACGCCGAGCAGCTGCACGGCAAGCAGATGTCCTACAACAACTACCTCGACACCGACGCCGCCTGGCGGGCCGCGCACGACCACCGCGACCCCTGCGTGGCGATCATCAAGCACGCCAACCCCTGCGGGATCGCCGTCGGCCCCGACATCGCCTCGGCCCACCGCAAGGCCCACGCCTGCGACCCGGTCTCGGCGTTCGGCGGCGTGATCGCCGCCAACCGCGAGGTCGACCTGGCCATGGCCGAGCAGGTCGCCGACGTCTTCACCGAGGTCGTCGTGGCGCCGTCGTTCACCGAGGACGCCGTCCAGGTACTCACGGCGAAGAAGAACATCCGCCTCCTCCGGCTGCCCACCGGCCCCCGCGGCGCCACGGAGCTGCGGCCGGTCAGCGGCGGCCTGCTGCTCCAGGCGGCCGACCGGGTGGACGCCCCCGGCGACGACCCGACCAGCTGGACGCTGGCCACGGGCGAGCCGCTGGACGCCGCCGAGCTGGACAACCTCGTCTTCGCCTGGCGGAGCGTGCGGGCGGTCAAGAGCAACGCGATCCTGCTCGCCCACGACAAGGCGACCGTGGGTGTCGGCATGGGGCAGGTCAACCGCGTCGACTCCGCCCGCCTGGCCGTCGCGCGGGCGGGGGAGCGGGCCGCCGGCTCGGTCGCCGCCTCCGACGCGTTCTTCCCCTTCGCCGACGGGCTGCAGGTCCTCGTGGACGCCGGCGTGCGCGCCGTCGTCCAGCCGGGCGGCTCCGTCCGCGACGAGGAGGTCATCGCCGCCGCGGCCGCCGCCGGGGTCGCGATGTACCTCACCGGGACCCGCCACTTCGCCCACTGAGGAAGGACCCCGTGCCCCCCAACCCTCGCAAGCTCGGGTCGGGCCCCTACACGGGGCCCAGACCCCACGTGCGCCCACCCGAGGCGGGGGAGGTGCTCGTCGAGGCCGACCTCGCGCGGGTCGACTGGTGGGGCGCCGAGCTGTCCGAGGTCACCTTCACCCGGTGCCGCTTCGACGACGCCGACCTCACCGAGCTGGTGACCCGGCGCTGCGTCTTCGAGGAGTGCGTCCTCACCGGCGCCCGGATGGCCGGCTCACGGCACAGCGGGACGGCGTTCCTCTCCTGCCGCTTCGACCGGGCCCGGCTGTTCGACGCGGTCTGGGAGGGCTGCAAGCTCACCGGCTCGCACTTCCCCGGGGCGACGCTGCGGCCGCTCACCACGACCGACACCGACTGGAGCTGGACCTCGCTGCGCGGGGTCGACCTCTCCGGCTCGGACCTGTCCGGCCAGCGGTTCACCGAGGCGGACCTGACGGACGCCGACCTGCGCGAGTGCGACCTCACCGGCGCGCACCTCGGGCACGCGCGGCTGCAGGGGGTGAAGCTGCGCGGCACGGACCTGCGCGGCGCCGTCACCGAGGCTGTGAACTGGCTCACGTTCGAGCTCACCGGCGCCCGGCTCGACCTGGTGCAGTCCGTGCAGGTCGCGCGGGCACACGGGGCGCTGGTGGCCGACTGAGTCGGCTGTGACGGCTGTGACCAGGACCCTTCCGTCACGGGTTTGGAATGCCGATGATGTGGGCATGCTCGCTGCTTTGGTCCTCTTCCTGCTGATCGCCTGCACCCTCGCGGTCTGGAAGGACGTCGTCCACCAGCGCAGCGACGGCTCGGTCGGCGGGGCCGAGTACGCGCGGGAGGCCACGGCCGCCACCCGGCGGACGCTGCGCTCGTTCCTCCCGCGGTCCCGCAAGCCGCTGCTGCCGGCCGAGGACCGGGCGCCGCTGCCGGGCCGGATCACCTGCTCGGACATCTCCGACTACGTCGCGCACGGCTACGAGGGGATCGTCGTCCACCTCATGCAGGCCGACCGCCGCCGCCGGGCCTGACCCCGCCCGTCCCCGCTAGCGCACCTTCGGGCCGGTCAGCATCGCCTTGAGCGAGCCGAGCAGCCCGAGCACCGGGACGGCGGCCGCGAACCAGAAGCCGATCTCGAAGACGTCCCACGCGAAGCGGGAGCGGTTCAGGACCACCAGCACGCCACCGGCGGCGGCCAGGGTCACCAGCAGCGCGAGGACGCCGAGCGTCTTGTGGCTGCGCGCGGGCAGCAGGCTCAGCAGGCCCAGCACCAGCAGCGCGCCGCCGGCGAGGACGACCACCGGCGGCTGCCACCGGTCGGGGTCGAAGTCCGCGAAGCCGTCGGAGACCAGGTCCCAGCCGGTGGAGCCGTCGGCCCAGTCCAGCGCCAGCGAGACCGCGGCGGCGACACCGGCCAGCACCAGCAGCAGCGCCGCCAGCGCGTCCGGGCGGCGGACGGTCACCGGCGCGGTCGAGTACTGCGGGGTCGTGTAGTAGTTCTCGCTCTGCTCGGCGTACCCGTGGGCGCCGGTGCCCGACCGCCCGTCGCCGGACGGACCGCCCGCGCCGCCGGACCCGCTCCCGGCCGCGACCGCGCTGGCGCCGGCGCCCGAGTACGGCGTCCCGCCGGCCGGCTGCAGACCCGGCGTGGTGCTCTCGCGCCAGTCGACCGGTGGCTGCGCCGGGGCCTCGTGCCGGGGGGCGGCGGGGGACTGGTCGCGCTCGCTCATGGGCTCTCCTCGCGGGTCGCGCGGGCGGGGGAGGCGCCCACGGGCACGCCAGCCTAGGGCCGCGACGCCTGCGCCGGACGCCTGTCGGGCACACTGTCGGCGTGCCCGCCACGACCCTCGACGGCAAGGCGACCGCCGCCGCGATCCGGACCGAACTCACCGAGCGCGTGGCCGCGCTGACCGCCGCCGGCCACCGCCCGGGCCTGGGCACCCTGCTGGTGGGCGACGACCCCGGCAGCCGCTGGTACGTCAACGCCAAGCACTCCGACTGCGCCCAGGTCGGCATCGCCAGCATCCAGCGCGAGCTGCCGGCCACCGCCTCGCTCGCCGACGTGCTCGCCGTCGTCGAGGAGCTCAACGCCGACCCGGCGTGCACCGGCTACATCGTCCAGCTGCCGCTGCCCGAGCAGGTCGACGAGTACGCCGTCCTCGAGGCGATGGACCCGGCCAAGGACGCCGACGGCCTCCACCCGACGAACCTCGGGCGGCTGGTCCTGGGGGTCGAGGGGCCGCTGCCGTGCACCCCGGTCGGGATCGTCGAGCTGCTGCGCCGCCACGGCGTGCCGATCGCGGGCGCGGAGGTCGTCGTCGTGGGCCGCGGCATCACCGTCGGCCGCCCGCTCGGGCTGCTGCTCACCCGGCGCAGCGAGAACGCGACCGTGACCCTGTGCCACACGGGCACCCGCGACCTGGCCGCCCACCTGCGGTCGGCCGACGTGGTCGTGGCCGCCGCCGGCGTCCCCGGGCTCGTGACGAAGGACCTGGTCAAGCCCGGCGCCGCGGTGCTCGACGTCGGCGTGAGCCGGGTCGACGGCAAGATCGCCGGGGACGTCGCCAAGGACGTCGTCGAGGTCGCCGGCCACGTCGCCCCCAACCCCGGCGGCGTGGGCCCCATGACCCGGGCGATGCTGCTGCAGAACGTCGTCCTGGCCGCCGAGCGGGCCGCCGGCGTCCCCGCCGCGGCCGGGTCGGCGCTCCACGCCTGACGGCGGACGACCACTCCCCGATGACGACCGACCGATGACGACGATGACGCGCCCGCCGCTCTACCGCCGTCGCCCCTTCCTGGCCGGACTGCTGCGCCAGCTGCCGCTGCTCGCGGTGATCCTCGCGGTGGGCGTCGGGCTGGCCATGGTGGCGTTCGAGCACTGGCGCCGCGGGCTGGTCGTCATCGGCGTCTCGCTCGTGGCCGCGGCGGTGCTGCGGCTGCTCCTGCCGGTGCGCCGGGTGGGCTTCCTCGCCGTCCGGAGCCGGCCGGTCGACGTCGTCCTCCTGGCCGTCGTCGGGGTGGCCGTCGTCGTGGTCGCGCTGGCCATCCCGGCCGACGCCGGGAACGTCCCGGTCCTCCCGCCGAGCACCCCCTGAGGCACCCCCTGAGGCACCCGCTGAGGCGCGCGGGTGCGTTCTGACGCTAGGTTGGCCGCCATGGCAGAGCAGCCTCGGAACGGCAAGGTCACCGTCGTCGGTGCCGGTTTCTACGGCTCGACCACCGCTCTCCGTCTGGCCGAGTACGACGTCTTCGAGACCGTCGTCCTCACGGACATCGTCGAGGGCAAGCCCGAGGGCCTGGCCCTCGACATCAACCAGTCCCGCCCGATCGAGGGCTTCGAGACCAAGGTCGTCGGGGTCGGGGGCGGTTCCTACGAGGGCACCGAGGGATCCGACGTCGTCGTGGTCACCGCCGGCCTGCCGCGCAAGCCGGGCATGAGCCGGATGGACCTGATCGAGACGAACGCGAAGATCGTCCGCCAGGTCGCCGAGAACGTCGCCCGGACGTCGCCGGACGCCGTGGTGATCGTCGTGTCCAACCCGCTCGACGAGATGACGGCGCTGGCGCAGATCGCCACCGGCTTCCCGAAGCACCGGGTCATGGGCCAGGCCGGGATGCTCGACACCGCCCGGTTCAGCCACTTCGTCGCCGAGGAGTGCGGCGTCCCCGTCGCCTCGGTGCGCACCCTGACCCTCGGGTCGCACGGCGACACGATGGTGCCGGTGCCGTCGCGCTGCACCGTCGACGGCAAGCCGCTGGCCGACGTGCTGCCCGCCGACCGGATCGAGGAGCTCGTGACCCGGACCCGCAACGGCGGGGCCGAGGTGGTCGCTCTGCTCAAGACCGGGTCGGCCTACTACGCGCCCTCGGCGGCCGCCGCCCGCATGGCCAAGGCGGTCATCGAGGACTCCGGCGCCGTCATGCCCGTGTGCGCGTGGGTCGACGGCGAGTACGACATCTCCGGCGTCTACCTCGGCGTGGAGGCCGAGATCGGACGCGAGGGAGTGCGGCGGGTCGTCCAGGGCGACCTGACCGACAGCGAGCTGGCCGGGTTGCGCGAGGCGGCCGAGGCCGTGCGCGCCAAGCAGGCCGACGTAGCCGACCTCTGACCACACCCGGTCGGAGTCGCAGAGAGGGAGACATGAGCAAGATCAAGGTCGAGGGCACCGTCGTCGAGCTCGACGGCGACGAGATGACCCGGATCATCTGGCAGTTCATCAAGGACCAGCTGATCCTCCCGTACCTCGACGTGAACCTCGAGTACTACGACCTCGGCATCGAGCACCGCGACGCCACCGACGACCAGGTGACGATCGACTCCGCCAACGCCATCAAGAAGCACGGTGTGGGCGTCAAGTGCGCCACCATCACGCCGGACGAGGCGCGGGTCGAGGAGTTCGGCCTCAAGAAGATGTGGCGCTCCCCGAACGGGACCATCCGCAACATCCTCGGCGGCGTCATCTTCCGCGAGCCGATCATCATGGAGAACGTGCCGCGGCTGGTGCCGGGCTGGACCAAGCCGATCGTCGTCGGCCGTCACGCCTTCGGCGACCAGTACCGGGCCACCGACTTCCGCTTCCCGGGCGAGGGCACCCTGACGGTGACCTTCACCCCGGCCGACGGCTCCGCGCCGATCGAGCACGAGGTCTTCCAGGCGCCCGGCGCCGGCGTCGCCCTGGCGATGTACAACCTGGACGAGTCCATCCGCGACTTCGCGCGGGCCTCGCTGAACTACGGCCTCAACCGGAACTACCCGGTGTACCTCTCCACCAAGAACACGATCCTCAAGGCCTACGACGGCCGGTTCAAGGACCTGTTCCAGGAGGTCTTCGAGGCCGAGTTCAAGGAGAAGTTCGACCAGGCCGGCATCACCTACGAGCACCGGCTGATCGACGACATGGTCGCGGCGTCCCTCAAGTGGGAGGGCGGCTACGTCTGGGCCTGCAAGAACTACGACGGCGACGTCCAGTCCGACACCGTCGCGCAGGGCTTCGGCTCGCTCGGGCTCATGACCTCGGTCCTGATGAGCCCCGACGGCCGCACCGTCGAGGCCGAGGCCGCCCACGGCACGGTGACCCGCCACTTCCGGCAGCACCAGCGCGGGGAGCAGACCTCGACCAACCCGATCGCGTCGATCTTCGCCTGGACCCGGGGCCTGGCCCACCGCGGCAAGCTGGACGGCACCCCCGAGGTGACCCGGTTCGCCGAGACCCTGGAGAAGGTCTGCATCGACACCGTCGAGGGCGGTCAGATGACCAAGGACCTCGCGCTGCTCATCTCGCGCGACCAGGCCTGGCTCAACACCCAGGACTTCCTGGCGGCCATCGACACCAACCTCCAGAAGGCCATGGCCTGAGGAAGGCCCTCCCTGCCCTCCTGCAAGGAGGCCGAGAACGCGGATCGGCCCCCTCGCCCACCCGGGCGAGGGGGCCGGTCTGCGTCGTCAGCCGAACAGTTGGGTCCACCACGGGCCGCCGGCGCCCTCGGCGACGCCGACGCCGAGCCGGGTCAGGCCGCAGTCCAGGATGTTGGCCCGGTGGCCGGGGCTGTCCATCCACGACGCCATGACGGCGGCGGCGTCGGCCTGCCCGCGCGCGATGTTCTCCGCCCGGGCGGGGACGCCGGCCGCGGCGGCACGGTCGAACGGGTCCAGCCCGTCGGGGTTCGTGTGGTCGAAGAAGCCGCGGTCGCGCATGTCGGCGCTGTGCGCCCGGGCGACGGCGGCCAGGCCCGGGTCGGCCACGACGGCCCCGCAGCCGGCGGCCGCCCGCTGCTGGTTGACCAGCGCGAGGACCTGCTGCTCGACCGGGCCGGCGGGCACCGGGGCCCCCGCCGGGGTCGGGCCCGGGTCCGGCTCGTCGGTGGGGGCCGTCGCGGTCGGCGCACCCGGCGCGCTCGGCGACGGCGGGGTGCCGCTGCCGGACGGGCTGCCGCCGGCGGAGGGCGCGGTGCTCCCCGGGGTGCTGCCGCCGGTCGTGCCCGGCGGCGTGGCCGGCGTCGCGCTGCCCGGCGTCGCGCTGCCCGGCGTCGTCGTGCCGTCCGGCGTACCGGTGGCGGAACCGGGAGCGGTCGTGGAGCCGGGAGCGGTGGCGGAGCCGGGAGCGGTGGCGCCGGGGGGAGTGCTGCCGCCGGCGGTCGCGCCCGGCTGGGTCGTCCCGGACGGGACCGTCCCGGGCGGGGGAGCTGCCGCCGTCCCGGGCTCCCCGTCCACGCCCAGCCGGACCGTGCCCGACTCGAGGTCGGCTCCGCCGGACCCGAGGTCGGTCGAGGCGTCCACCGTCACCGTGTCGTCGGCCGGCGCTCCGCCGCCGGAGAACACCAGGACGGCGAGCACGACCACGGCCACCCCGGCGCAGACGCCGGCGCCGGACAGCAGCGCCGCCCGCCGTCGCAGGAACGCCGTCAGTCGGGCCAGGGGCGACGGGCCCGCGGGCATGTGGTGCACGGGGAGAACCTCACGAGTTGCCAGTTACACGGATGTGGTTTCGGTGAGACTAGCCGTGATCGGTCCGTGACAGAAAGCCACCGATGTGCCGAGGAGGGCGCGCGGGCGACCGATCCGTCCGGGTGGGGGCCCGGTGGGCAGCCGGCGCCGCGACGGGCAGCATGGAGGGGGACCGCCGTACCCGAACCGACAGGAGCGCGCCGCCGGTGAGCGACGTCTGGCTCAACATCGTCATGGTCGTCGTCTTCGTCCTGATCGGCGGCGCCTTCTCGGGAGCGGAGATCGCGCTGGTCTCCCTGCGCGAGTCGCAGGTCCGGGCGATGGCGGAGAACGAGGGACGTCGCGGGCGTGCGGTGTCCAAGCTGCTCAGCGACCCCAACCGCTTCCTGGCGGCCGTCCAGGTCGGCGTCACCCTCGCCGGCTTCTTCTCCGCCGCCTTCGGCGCCAGCACCCTGTCGGCCCCCCTGGCCGACGTGCTGGAGGAGTGGGGGATGTCGGAGGGGCTGGCCGGGACGCTGGCCCTCGTCCTGGTCACGATCGCGATCAGCTACCTGTCCCTGGTCGTCGGCGAGCTGACGCCGAAGCGGCTCGCGCTGCAGCGGGCCGAGGGCTTCTCGCTGCTCGTCGCCGCGCCGCTCAACGGCATCGCCAAGGCCTTCCGGCCGGTCATCTGGCTCCTCTCGAGGTCCACGAACGTCCTGGTCCGGCTGCTGGGCGGGGACCCCAAGGCAAGCGGCGAGCAGATCAGCCAGGAGGAGCTGCGCGACCTGGTGGCCGCGCACGAGTCGCTGAGCAGCGACGAGCGCCAGTTGATCGGCGAGGTGTTCCGCGCCGGCGACCGCGAGGTCCGCGAGGTGATGACGCCGCGCACCGAGGTCGACTTCCTCGACGCCTCGCTCACCGCCAGCCGGGCGGCCCGCCAGGTCGCCGACAGCAGCCGCTCCCGCTACCCGGTCGTCGGCCGCGACCAGGACGACGTGGTCGGCTTCGTGCACATCCGCGACCTGCTGCTGCCCAACCACCCGGCCGGCCGCGCCGCGACCGTCGGGGACCTGGCGCGCGAGGTGAAGCGGCTGCCCGGCACGGCCGGCGTCCTCACCGCCCTGTCGGAGATGCGCCGGGAGAACCAGCACCTGGCGATCGTGGTCGACGAGTACGGCGGCACCGACGGCATCGTGACCCTCGAGGACCTCATCGAGGAGGTCATCGGGGAGATCTACGACGAGTACGACGAGGAGGTCGCCCCGGAGCCCGAGGAGGTGCCCGGCGGGCCGCAGGACGTCGACGGGCTGCTGAACCTCGACGACTTCGCGGAGGTCACCGGCCTCCAGCTGCCCGAGGGGCCCTACGAGACGGTCGCCGGGTACGTGCTCGCCGAGCTCGGCCGGCTGCCGCAGGTGGGGGACGTCGTGGAGGTCGAGGGGCGCCGCCTCAGCGTGCTGGAGCTGGACGGACGGCGGATCGCGCGCCTGTCGGTCACCCGGCCGCAGCCGCCGGCCGTCGACCCGGCGAACGTGTCGACACCGACGGTCGGCTCCTCCTAGCGGCCCCGCTGCTGCCGGGCGACCTCCCACGCGTCGCGGACGATGCCGGCCAGGTCGGTGTGCCGCGGCGCCCACCCGAGGTCGGCGCGGATGCGGTCGCTGCTGGCCACGAGCTGCGCCGGGTCGCCGGCGCGCCGCTGCCCGACCTCGACCGGCACCGGGTGCCCGGTGACCTCCCGGACGGCGTCGACCACCTGCTGCACCGAGAAGCCGGTGCCGTTGCCCAGGTTGTAGACCCGGTGCTCGCCCGGCTGCGGTGCGGTCAGCGCCAGCAGGTGGGCGTCGGAGAGGTCCTGCACGTGGATGTAGTCGCGGATGCAGGTGCCGTCGGGTGTCGGGTAGTCCTCGCCGTAGACGGTCATCGCCTCGCGCTGCCCGGCCGCCACCTGCAGCGCGATCGGGATGAGGTGGGTCTCGGTGGTGTGCCGCTCGCCCAGGCCGTAGGCGGCACCCGCCACGTTGAAGTAGCGCAGGCTGACGGCGGCGAAGTCGTACGCGGTGGCGTACGAGGTGAGCATCGCGTCGACGGCGAGCTTGGAGGCGCCGTAGGTGTTGGTCGGCCGGGTGGGGGCGTCCTCGCGGATCGGCACCTGCTCCGGCTCCCCGTAGGTGGCCGCGGTGGAGGAGAAGACGATCCGGCGGCAGTCGACCGCGCGCATCGCCTCGAGCAGCGCCAGCGACCCCCCGACGTTGGTCTCCCAGTAGATCTCCGGCTTGACCTGGGACTCGCCGACCAGGCTCTTCGCGGCGAAGTGCAGCACCGCCTCCGGCCGCACCTCGGCCAGCACCGGGGCCGACTCGTGCAGCGAGGCCCGCACCAGCCGGGCGCCGGGGGGCACGGCGTCGGCGTGCCCGGTGGAGAGGTCGTCGAGCACGGTCACCTCGTGCCCGGCCTCCAGCAGGGCGGCCGTGACTACGCTGCCGATGTAGCCGGCGCCGCCGGCGACCAGAACGCGCATGGGGCCCACCCTAGGGACGGCGGAGCGGACGCACGCGCCGTGAGGGGGCGGGCCGCCCTCGGGAGGACGGACGACGTGGTCAGCGCACGCCCGGCGGTGCAGTCGCTGCCGGCCTACAAGCCCGGCCGCAACCCGGCCGACCTCGCGCGCGAGCTCGGGGTGGCGCGGGCGGTGAAGCTGGCCAGCAACGAGGTCGCCTTCCCGCCGCTGCCGGCCGTCGTCGAGGCGCTGGCCACCGCGGCCGCCGAGACCAACCGCTACCCCGACAACGGCGCCGTCGTCCTCACCGAGGCGCTGGCCGCCCGCTACGGCGTGGAGCCGGCGCAGGTCGTCCCCGGCTGCGGCGCCGTCATGCTCTGCCAGCAGCTGGCCCAGTCCTACAACGACCCGGGCAGCGCGATCGCCTTCGCCTGGCGCAGCTTCGAGATGTACCCGCTGCTGGCCCAGGTGGCCGGCGCCCGGTCGGTGCCGGTGCCGCTGGTGCCCGGGCGGCCCGGCGGGCCCGCCGACACCCACGACCTCGAGGCGCTGGCCGCCGCGGTCGACGCCGACACCCGGCTGGTGTTCGTCTGCAACCCGAACAACCCGACCGGCACCGCCGTCCGCCGGACTGCGCTCGAGCGGTTCCTCGACGCCGTGCCCGCCGACACCCTCGTGGTGCTCGACGAGGCCTACCGGGAGTTCGTCACCGACCCCGACGTCCCCGACGGCATCGAGCTCATGCGGGGCCGGCCGAACGTCGCGGTGCTGCGCACGTTCTCCAAGGCGTGGGGGCTGGCCGGCCTGCGGGTCGGCTACCTGGTCGCCGAGGACCCGGCCGTGGCCGACGCCGTCCGCCGCACGCACGTGCCGTTCAGCGTCTCGATGGTCGCCCAGGCCGCCGCGGTCGCCGCGCTGGCCAGCGAGGCGGAGGTGCGCCGCCGGGTGGCCGCCGTCGTCGCCGAGCGCGAGCGGCTGACCGCCGGCCTGCGCGAGCGCGGCTTCGACGTGCCCGACAGCCAGGCCAACTTCGTCTGGCTGCCCACCGGCGAGCGGACGGCGGAGCTGGCCGCGGCGCTCGAGGCCCGCGGGGTCATCACCCGCCCCTTCGCCGGGGAGGGTGTCCGGGTCACGGTCGGCGCGCCGGAGGAGGACGACGTCCTGCTCGCGGCGCTGGACGCGATCCGCGCCGGGAGCACCGCCGCCACGCCGACCGGCTGACCGGGGTCGCCCTCCGCGGCCTCGCCGTTCGCCGGCCGAGGCGGGACGGGCGGTCCGGGGACGGCCACGGGCTGGTTTGATGGCCGACGTGCCACCGCCCCTGATGTCGCTTCCCCGTGTGCTCTCCGGCATCCAGCCGACAGCGGGCTCGTTCCACCTCGGCAACCACCTCGGAGCGCTGCGCCAGTGGGTCGCGCTGCAGGAGACGACCGAGGCGTTCTACTGCGTCGTCGACCTGCACGCCATCACGCTGCCGCAGGACCCGGCCGAGCTGCGCCGCAACACCCTGGCCTCCGCCGCCCAGCTGATCGCCCTGGGCGTCGACCCGGGCCGCAGCTCGCTGTTCGTGCAGAGCCACGTCCCCGAGCACCTGCAGCTGTCGTGGGTGCTGGAGTGCCTCACCGGCTTCGGCGAGGCCAGCCGGATGACCCAGTTCAAGGACAAGAGCCAGCGGGAGGGCACCGCCGGCGCCTCGGTGGGCTTGTTCACCTACCCGGTCCTGCAGGCCGCCGACATCCTCGTGTACCAGGCCGACCAGGTGCCGGTCGGCGAGGACCAGCGCCAGCACCTGGAGCTCACCCGCGACCTGGCCGTCCGGTTCAACGGCCGGTTCGGCGACACCTTCACCGTGCCCGAGACGCTCATCCCCGCCGGCGGCGCGCGGATCATGGACCTGCAGTCGCCGGACAAGAAGATGAGCAAGAGCCTGCCCCCGGCCGGCTGCGTGCTCCTGCTCGACGACCCGAAGGTGACGGCGAAGAAGATCCGCTCGGCGGTCACCGACACCGGCCGCGAGATCGTCGCCGACCCGGTGGGCAAGCCGGGCATCACCAACCTGCTGACCATCCACAGCGCCCTGTCGGGCACCCCGGTCGCCACGCTGGAGGAGCAGTTCGCCGGCCGCGGCTACGGCGACCTCAAGAAGGAGCTCGCCGAGGTCGTCGTCGACTTCGTGACCCCCATCCGCGAGCGCACCCAGGAGCTGCTCGGCGACCAGGCCGAGCTCGAGCGGGTGCTGGCCGCCGGCGCCGCGCGGGCCCGCGAGGTCGCCGGGCAGACGGTGGCCTGGGCCTACGACCGCGTCGGCTTCCTCCCACCCGCGGGGCCGCGCGCATGACGCAGCCGCCCCTGAACGACGACACCTTCGTCCCGCGCGGCCGCCCGCGCGCGGAGACGGCGGTCCTCGGCGTCGTCGTCGCCATCCCCGAGCCGTGGGCGCAGCTGCTCACCGACTGGCGGGCCAAGTGCGGCGACCCGCAGGCGGGCCTGGTCCCGCCGCACGTGACGCTGCTCCCGCCCACCGAGGTGCTCGCCGCCGACCGGGCCGCGGTCACCACGCACCTGGCCGAGGTCGCGCGCCGGCACGCGCCGTTCGACATGCACCTGTCGGGCACCGGCACCTTCTCGCCGGTCTCCGAGGTGGTCTTCGTGGCGGTCGCCCGCGGCATCGGCTCCTGCGAGCTGCTCGCCGACGACGTCCGCAACGGCCCCCTGGCCCGCCCGCTGACCTACCCCTACCACCCGCACGTGACGGTCGCCCACGACGTCTCGGCCGACATGCTCGACCTGGCCTACAGCGCCCTGGGGGACCTGGACGCGGAGTTCCGCGTGGAGCACTTCACCGAGTTCGAGCAGTCGCCCTCGGGCGCCTGGGTCGTGGCGCGCGAGTACCCGCTCACCGGCCCGCGCCCGTAGCCGTCCCCGGGCGGCGCACCTCGCGCGCCACCCGGTGCCAGGCCCCAGACTGGGCCCGGTGAGCGCCACCCGTGCCCGGCCCGCGCCGGCCGTCGAGGCCGAGCCGGCCGCCGGCGCGCCCGCCGGGCCGGAGCGGCCGGTGGGCCGGTTCGCCTGGTTCGAGCGGGCCTGGCAGCGCGGCGAGGCGGGGATCGCGGGCCTGCGGCGCCGCTGGCGCTGGTTCGACCACCTCGCCCGCGCCGGCGGTCGCTACCAGCGCAACCAGGGCGACCTACTGGCCGCCGGCGTCACCTACTTCGCCTTCCTCGGGCTGTTCCCCGTGCTGCTGCTGGCCGCCTCGGTCATCGGGCTGGTCCTCGCCGGCGACGCGCTGCTGCAGCGCGAGCTCTACGACGCCATCCGGGAGGCCTTCCCCGGGTCGACCGGCCGCAGCATCGTCGAGGAGCTGGACGGCGCCGTCGGCGCGGCCGGGGTGGTCGGTGCCATCGGCCTGGTCGGCTTCGTCTACGCCGGGCTGCGGGCCATGGACAAGCTACGGGTCGGGATGGAGCAGATCTGGAAGGGCCGGGTCGACGAGCCGGAGTTCTGGCGGGACAACCTGCAGGACCTGCTCGCCCTGGTGCTGCTCGGCGCCGTCGCCCTGCTGAGCCTGGCCCTGACCGGCGTCGCCACGACCGCCACCGCGTGGACGCTGGAGCTGGTCGGCCTCGACGACGTCGCCGGGCTGTCGTCCCTCACCACGGTCCTGGGGCTGCTGCTGGCGCTGGCCAGCGACGTCGTCGTCTTCCTGTGGCTGCTCAAGGTCGTCCCGGGGACGCCGCACCGGCTGCGCGACCTGTGGCTGGGTGCGCTGTTCGGCGCCGCCGGGTTCGAGGTCCTGAAGGTGGTCGGCAGCTACTACCTGTCGCTCATCGACGACAGCGTCACGGCCTCGGCGCTGGGCGGCGCGGTCGGCGTCCTGGTGTGGATCAACGTCGTCTTCCGCTTCGCCTTCTTCACGGCCGCGTGGACGGCGACCCTGCGTCGCTTCGCGTCCGAGGGCGCCTGACCGCCCGGCGCCGGCCGACCACGGTGGCGGCGACGACGCCCGCCGCGGCGACCACCAGCACACCGCCCACCACCGCCGGGGTGCCGTCGCCGCCCCCGCCGTCCGTCGCGGCGGCGGCCGGCTCGGACCCGGCCGGAGGCGCCGAGCGCGTCGCGGGCGCGGACGACGTCTCCTCCGCCGACTCCTCCGCCGACTCCGCCGCCGTCGCCAGGGCCTCGGCGCGGGAGCCGACCAGCCGGCCGACGCCCTCGGTGCCGGGCCCGGTGGCGAAGCCCCAGTCGAGCAGCAGCGCGGCCTGGTCGGCGGCGCGCAGCGGCAGGTTCTCGGTGCCCATGACGCTGACCACCAGCCGGCGCCCGTCGCGCTCGGCCGCGGTCACGAAGGTGTGCCGCGCCGCGTCGGTGAAGCCCGTCTTGCCGCCGAGGTCGCCGGGGTGGCCGCTGAGCGGGTTCTGGTTCTGGATCTGGTAGCCGGGGGAGCGGCCCTCGACCGGCGGCATCTGCGCGATCGGCGTCCGCAGGACCGCGGCGGTGACCGGGTCGGCGACCAGCCGGCGGAAGACCAGGGCCAGGTCGTAGGGGGAGGAGGACTGGCCGGCCACGTCCAGGCCCGACGGCGTGCCGGCGACGGTGTCGAAGGCGCCGATCTCCTCCGCCGTCGCGTTCATCGCCGCCAGCGTCGCGTCGACCCCGCCGGCGGCCCGGGCCAGCGCGTTGGCCGCGTCGTTGCCCGACTGCAGGACCAGGGCGAGGAACAGCAGCGACACCGGGTAGCGGCCGCCGGCCACCAGCCCGACCCGGCTGCCCTCCACCTGCTCGTCCTCGACGGTGCCCTCCACGACCTGCGCCGGGTCCAGCAGCGGCGCGAGGGTCAGCAGGGTCAGCGTCTTGAGCGTGCTGGCCGGGTAGTACCGGCCGTGCGGGTCGCGCGCGGCCAGGACCTCGCCGGAGACCGCGTCGGCGACCAGCCACCCGGGGGCGGCGATGCCGGCCGGCAGCGGCGGGGTCCCGTCGGCGACGACGACGCCGCGGGTGTCGAGCGCCTCCCCGCCGACGGTGCCGCCGCCCGGTGCGCTGCCCTGCGGCGGGAGGCCGGGGTACGGGGCGGTCGGCGTCGGGGCCGTGGGGTCGACCGTCGGCCGCGGCGGGTCGTCGGCCAGGGCGGGGCCGCCTCCGCTCACCAGCACCACCGCCGCGGCCAGCACCGCGCCGGCCCGCCGCCACACGCCCCCTCGCACGGCACCGACGCTAGCCCGGCCCGGCAACCGCGCCCGTGACCTGGCCCACCGGCGGACGGCGGTCGGCAACGATCGCGTCTCTATCCGCTCCTCGGCCCTGGGGGCCTGCGGTACCCGCGGGTAGCTTCCACCCGTCGCCGTCCGCGGCCCAGCCGGCTCACCGCCGGGGAGGACGCCGGACGGCGGGTGAGCCCACCCGGGCCGGCCCGGCGACACCGGGCCGGTCCCCAAGAGGAGGAGAGACGTCGTGCGCGGAGCGCGGATGAGGAAGGCAGGCCTCAGGGCGACGGCGCTGCTGCTGGCCGGCAGCATGGCGCTCGTCGGCTGTGCCAGCGACGAGGACGGCGGCGACAGCGGCAGCGGTGGCGGCAGCGGTGGTGGCGGCGGCGGTGGCGGCGACGAGCTCCGCATCGGCCTCGCCTACGACACCGGCGGCCGGGGCGACCGGTCGTTCAACGACTCCGCGTACGCGGGCGTCGAGGCCGCGATCGCCGAGCTCGGCGGCGAGGTCCAGGAGTTCAGCCCGAACGACGGCGGGTCCGACCGCGTCGAGGGCCTGGCCACGCTGGCCGAGCAGGGCTACAACCCCGTCATCGCGGTCGGCTTCGCCTACGGCGACTCGATCGGCGAGGTCGCCGAGGACTTCCCGGACACGACCTTCGCGATCATCGACTCCGAGGTCACCGAGCTGGGCATCAGCAACCTGACCGGCATCGTCTTCGCCGAGGAGCAGGGCTCGTTCCTGGCCGGCGTCGCCGCCGCGCTGAAGAGCCAGACCGGCCAGATCGGCTTCGTCGGTGGCGTCGAGTCCCCGCTGATCCAGAAGTTCCAGGCCGGCTACGAGGCCGGGGCGCGCGCGGCGCGTCCGGACATCGTCATCACCAGCGAGTACATCTCGCCGGCCGGTGACTTCTCCGGCTTCAACGACCCGGCCCGCGGCCAGATCCTGGCCCAGGGCATGTACGACGGCGGCGCCGACATCGTCTACCACGCGGCCGGCGGCTCGGGCACCGGCGTGTTCCAGGCGGCGGTCGCCTCCGGGCGACTGGCCATCGGCGTCGACTCCGACCAGTACGAGACGGTCGACGACCCGGCGCAGAAGGCCGTGATCATGACCTCGATGCTCAAGCGGGTCGACAACGGCGTCCAGGCCTTCCTGACCGACTTCGCCGAGGGCAACGTCGAGGGCGGCACGGACGTCCGCTACGACCTCGAGAGCGAGGGCGTCGGCCTGAGCACCTCCGGTGGGCAGATCGACGACATCCAGGCGCAGCTGGACGACTTCCGGCAGCGGATCGTCAGCGGCGAGATCACGGTCCCGACCACCCCGTGACCTGACGCGCGCAAGCGCAGGCGACCGCACGACGGCGGGCCCGGGGGGCGTCCCCCCGGGCCCGCTGCCGTGTCCGGCCCGGCCCCTCCGCGGGCGGGGCGGCACACGGGTGCGACATCATGCGGCGGTGCCCCGCCCGGACCCACGGGCGGGCGGACCGGCCGGCGTGGCCGACCCCATGCCGCCCCGGTCCCGGCCGCCGACCGAGGAACCACCGGCCCCGACACCCCGGGGCCGCAGCGAGGGAGAGGCCCATGGCCACAGCCGGTACCACCGGACACACCGACCCCGGCGGCACCGACCCCGGCGGCGCCCCGCTCGCCGTCGAGCTGCGCGGTATCACCAAGCGCTTCCCCGGCGTGGTGGCCAACCGCGACATCGAGCTGCGCGTCCGGCGCGGCGAGGTGCACGCCATCGTGGGGGAGAACGGCGCGGGCAAGTCGACGCTGATGAAGACCCTCTACGGGATGCACCGTCCCGACGAGGGGACCATCGCCGTCGACGGCCGGGAGGTCACCTTCCGCAGCCCCGCCGACGCGATCGAGGCCGGCATCGGCATGGTGCACCAGCACTTCATGCTCGCCGACAACTTCACCGTCCTGGAGAACGTCGTCCTGGGCAGCGAGCCCACCCGCGGCGGGCGGCTGGACATGGTGGAGGCCCGGCGGCGCATCAACGACATCTCTGCCCGCTACAGCCTGGGCCTGCAGCCCGACGTCCTCGTCGAGGACCTCGGCGTCGGCGACCGGCAGCGCGTCGAGATCGCCAAGGTGCTCTACCGCGGGGCCCGCACGCTGATCCTCGACGAGCCGACCGCCGTGCTCGTGCCGCAGGAGGTCGACGAGCTGTTCGGCAACCTCGCCGAGCTCAAGCGCGAGGGCCTGACCGTCATCTTCATCTCGCACAAGCTCGACGAGGTGCGCCGCGTCGCCGACTCGATCACCGTCATCCGGCGCGGCACCACGGTCGGCGAGGCCGACCCGCGGACCACCACGGTCAAGGAGCTGGCCGAGATGATGGTCGGCGCGCAGCTGCCCACCCCGGCCACCCGCGAGTCCACCGTCCGCGACGCCGTCGTCCTGCGGCTGGCCGGCGTCACCGTGCACGACGCCGCGGGCCGCAGCATCGTCGACGACGTCGACCTCACCGTCCGCGAGGGCGAGGTCGTGGGGATCGCCGGCGTCGAGGGCAACGGCCAGGCCGAGCTCGTCGAGGCGATCATGGGCCTGCGGCCGCTGGCGGCCGGCACCCTCACGCTCGGGGCCGACGACGTCGGCGCCTGGAGCACCCGCGCCCGCCGCGAGGCCGGCATCGGCCTCATCCCCGAGGACCGCCACCGCCAGGGCATGCTGCTCGACGCGCCCCTGTGGGAGAACCGCATCCTCGGCCACCAGACCCGCCCGCCGGCGGTCAAGGGCCCCTTCATCGACCGCCGCGGCGCGCGCGCCGACACCGAGCGGATCATGCGCGAGTACGACGTCCGCGCGCCCGGACCCGACACCCTCGCCGTCGCGCTGTCCGGCGGCAACCAGCAGAAGCTGATCGTCGGGCGGGAGATGAGCGCCCGACCGCGGCTGCTGCTCGCCGCCCACCCCACCCGCGGGGTGGACGTCGGCGCGCAGGCGGTCATCTGGGAGCTGCTCAAGGACGCCCGCGCCGAGGGGCTGGGCATCGTGCTCGTCTCCGCCGACCTCGACGAGCTCATCGGCCTGTCCGACACGCTGCACGTGATGCTGCGCGGCCGGCTCGTGGCCACCGTCGACCCCGGCCGGGTCACGCCCGAGGAGCTCGGCGGCTACATGACCGGCGCCCGGACCGCGGCGGGTGCGGCGTGACCGCGCTGCGCCGCGCCGGGCTGGCGCTGCTCGGGCCGGTCCTGGCGCTGGTCGTCGCCCTGGTCATCTCCGGCATCGTCATCTCGGCCATCGGGGAGAACCCGTTCACCGCGCTCGAGGTCATCACGAACCTGGGCGAGACGCCGGCGTCCCAGGTCCAGTCGATCGTGGTGATCCTCAACCGCGCCGTGCCGCTGTTCCTGGCCGGCCTGGCGGTCTCCATCGCGTTCCGGATGGGCCTGTTCAACATCGGCGTCGAGGGCCAGTACCGGCTGGCGACGATCCTGGCCGCCGCGGCCGGGGCGGCGGTGAGCCTGCCCGCGCCGCTGCACGTGCTGTTCATCATCGTGGTGGCCATGCTGGTCGGGGCCTTCTGGGCCGGCATCGTCGCCGTGCTCAAGGTGACCCGCGGCGTCAGCGAGGTCATCAGCTCGATCATGCTGAACTTCGTCGCGCTCGGGCTGGCGGGCTACCTGCTCACCGGTCCGCTGCGCGGCAGCCCGGAGGGCGCCGGCATCGTCACCACCGCCGAGATCGAGCCGTCGGGCCGCTTCCCGGACCTCACCGGGGTGCTCACCGGCCTCGGGCTGGCCGAGCCGCGCAGCGAGCTGCACGGCTTCGTGGTCGTCGCCGTGGTCGTGGGCGTGGTGGTCGCGGTGCTGCTGTCGCGCACCCGGTTCGGATTCGACCTGCGGGCCACCGGCCTGTCGCCGTCGGCGGCGACCGCGAGCGGCGTCGACACCCGCCGCATGGTGGTCACCACGATGCTGCTGTCGGGCGCGGTCGCGGGCCTCATCGGGCTGCCCGACCTGCTCGGCGAGGACTTCGAGTACGGCACCGAGTTCACCGCCGGCCTCGGGTTCCTCGGCATCGCCGTCGCGCTGCTGGGCCGCAACACGCCGGTCGGCATCGCGCTGGCCGCGCTGCTGTTCGCCGTCCTCGACCGCGCCGCACCGCTGCTGCAGTTCGAGGACATCCCCGCCTCGGTCGTGACGATCATCCAGGGCACGATCGTGCTCGCCGTCGTCGTCGCCAACGAGATCGCCCGCCGGCTCGCCCGGCGCTCGGCCGAACGGGCCGGCGCCGGCGCCACCGGCGCGCCGCCCGACGGCGGCGGTGGGGGACCGGGGTCCCCGCCGACCCCCGACGTCGGCCCCGACGGCGGGCAGCGCACCTACACCGGTGTGCCGGGTACGCCGGAAGGAGCGCAGCAGTGAGCGCGGCATCGACGGTCGACCGGTCCGGCGGCGCCCCGAGCCGGGGTCCGCTGACCGACCTGCTCATGGGCGGCGGCCGGCAGCGGCGGTTCCTGTGGCTCGCGGTCGGCCTGGTCGTGCTCTTCTCGCTGGTCCGGGTGCTGTCCGGCGAGGAGGCGCTGACGTCGTCGTCGACGCTGCGGGCCGCGCTGCTGCTGGCCGTGCCGATCGGGCTGGCGGCGCTGGGCGGGCTGTTCTCCGAGCGCGCGGGCGTGGTCAACATCGGCCTCGAGGGCATGATGATCCTGGGCACCTGGGGCGCCGGGTACGGCGGCTGGCACTGGGGCTGGGGCGGTGCGCTGGTCGTCGGCGTCCTGTTCGGCGCGCTCGGCGGCCTGCTGCACGCGGTGGCCACGGTCACCTTCGGCGTCGACCACGTCGTCTCCGGCGTGGCCATCAACCTGCTGGCCGACGGCGTCGTCCGCTTCCTGTCCGAGCTGATCTACACCGAGGACACCGGCGGTGGCCCCACCCAGTCGCCGTCGCTGGGGAGCGACCCGCCGGAGTTCTCGGTGCCGGTGCTCTCCTCCGGGCCGGACTGGCTCGGTGACCTCGAGTCGGAGCACTGGTTCCTGGTCAGCGACGTGGCGGGCCTGCTGCGCGGCCTGACCAGCGGCGTCGGGTTGCTCACCCTGCTCGCCGTGCTGCTGGTGCCGGTCTCGTACCTGATCCTGTGGCGGACGGCGTTCGGGCTGCGGCTGCGCTCGTGCGGGGAGAACCCGGCGGCGGCGGACTCGCTCGGTGTGCCGGTGTACCGGCTCAAGTACGTCGCGGTGGTCATCTCCGGCGCGCTGGCCGGTCTGGGCGGCGTGTTCCTCGTGTTCATCGCCGGCATCTACCGCGAGGGGCAGACCGGTGGCCGCGGGTTCATCGGCCTCGCGGCGCTGATCTTCGGCAACTGGCGGCCCGGCGGTCTGGCCGCCGGCGCGGGCCTGTTCGGCTTCGCCGACGCCCTCCAGCTGCGCAGCCGCTCGGCGGTGGTTGCCCTGCTGCTCATCGTGGCCATCGGCCTCGCCGTCATCGCGGTCGTGCAGGTGCGCCGCGCCCGCTACTGGCAGGCCGGCCTGGCGCTGGTCTTCGCCGCGGCGGCGCTGTGGGGCTTCCTCGCCATCGACGTGCTGGCCCCGGGGCTGGTGTCGTTCACCCCGCACCTGATCACGCTGCTGGTGCTGTCGCTGGCCTCCCAGCGACTACGGATGCCCAAGGCCGACGGGCTGGTCTACCGACGAGGGGAGCACTAGTGCCCGAGATCGACTGGGACGCGTTGCGGGAGGCGGCGCGCGAGGCGATGACCCACGCCTACGCGCCGTACTCGCGGTTCCCGGTGGGCGTGGCCGGGCTGGTGGACGACGGGCGCGTGGTCACCGGCTGCAACGTGGAGAACGCCTCCTACGGGCTGGGCCTGTGCGCCGAGTGCGGGATGGTCAGCGACCTGGCCCGCACCGGCGGCGGCCGGCTGGTGGCGGTGGCCTGCGTCGGCGGTGACGGGCAGCCGCTCATGCCCTGCGGTCGCTGCCGGCAGCTGCTGTGGGAGCACGGCGGCGCCGACATGCTCATCGAGACGGTGTCCCTGGGGATCGTGCCGATGAGCCAGGTGCTGCCGGACGCGTTCGGGCCGGACGACCTGCTCGCAGCGGAGGCACGGGGGCAGGGGGCATGAGCGCGTTCGACGCGATCGACGTCCTGCGGGCCAAGCGGGACGGCGTCGAGCTCACCGCGGACCAGATCCGCTGGGTGATCGGCGCCTACACCGCCGGCCAGGTGCCCGACGAGCAGATGAGCGCCCTGCTCATGGCCGTCTTCTTCCGGGGCATGACGCCGGCCGAGCTGGCCGTCTGGACCCAGGCGATGATCGACTCCGGCGAGCGCAAGGACCTCTCCTCGCTGGGCCGTCCGACCGCCGACAAGCACTCCACCGGCGGGGTCGGCGACAAGACGACGCTGCCGCTGGCACCGCTGGTCGCGGCCTGCGGGGTCGCCGTCCCGCAGCTGTCCGGCCGCGGCCTCGGGCACACCGGCGGCACGCTGGACAAGCTGGAGGCGATTCCGGGCTGGCGGGCCGACGTGCACGAGGACGCCTACCTGCGGCAGCTGCGCGACGTCGGTGCCGTGGTGTGCGCCGCCGGCAACGACCTCGCCCCGGCGGACAAGAAGCTGTACGCGCTGCGCGACGTCACCGGCACGGTCGAGTCGATCCCGCTGATCGCCAGCTCGATCATGAGCAAGAAGATCGCCGAGGGCGCCGACGCGCTGGTGCTCGACGTGAAGACCGGCTCCGGGGCGTTCATGAAGGACGTCGCGTCGTCGACCGAGCTCGCCCGCACGATGGTCGGGCTCGGGGAGGCGGCCGGCGTCCGCACGGTCGCGCTGGTGACGGCGATGGACCGGCCGCTGGGCCGCGCGGCGGGCAACGCCGTGGAGGTCGCCGAGTCGGTCGAGGTGCTCGCCGGTGGGGGGCCGGCCGACCTCGTCGAGCTCACCCTCGCGCTGGCGCGGGAGATGCTGGCCGGTGCCGGCCGGGACGACGTCGACCCCGCCGACGCGCTGCGCGACGGCCGCGCCATGGACGTGTGGCGGCAGATGATCGCCGCGCAGGGCGGGGACCCCGACGCAGCCCTGCCGCAGCCCGCCGAGCGGCACGTGGTGACCGCGCCGGCCACCGGGACGCTGACCCGGCTGGACGCCTACGCGCTCGGCGTGGCCGCCTGGCGGCTCGGCGCCGGCCGCGCCCGCAAGGAGGACCCGGTGTCGGCCGCCGCCGGCGTGACCTGGACGGCGACCGTGGGGGAGCGGGTGACCGCCGGCCAGCCGCTGCTGGAGCTGCAGACCGACGACGCCGGCCGGATCCCGCGGGCGCTGGAGGCGCTGGAGGGTGCGGTCGGCGTCGACACCGACGACGTCCCGCTGCCCCTCGTCGTCGACCGGATCACCGGAGTGTGAGCAGCGAGGTCCCCTCGCCTCCCGCACTCCGGTCAGCGGGTATGGCGCCGGTCACGCCGGGGGGCGGAGCACACTGGGCAGCCGTGAGCAGTCCGACCGCGGTACCGACGACGAGCGCCGCGCCGCGTCCGGCCACCCCGCTGGACCCCGACGCGGCGATCTCCGTGCGCGGGCTGGTGCGCCGCTACGGGTCGGCCACCGCGGTCGACGGCCTGGACCTGGACATCCACCGCGGCGAGATCTTCGCCCTGCTCGGGCCCAACGGCGCCGGCAAGACGACGACGGTGGAGATCTGCGAGGGGTTCCGCCGCCGCGACGGCGGCGAGGTCCGGGTGCTCGGCACCGACCCGCAGACCGGCGGCCGGCGCTGGAAGGCCCAGCTGGGCATCGTGCTGCAGTCCGGCGCCGGCGACAGCCAGCTCACCTGCCGGGAGCTGCTGCGCGCGCAGGCCTCCTACTACCCCGACCCGCGCGACCCCGACGAGGTGCTCGAGCTCGTCGGGCTCACCGAGAAGGCCGGCGTGCGGGGACGGTCGCTGTCCGGCGGCCAGCGGCGGCGGCTGGACGTCGCCCTGGGCATCGTCGGCCGCCCCACCCTGCTGTTCCTCGACGAGCCCACGACCGGCTTCGACCCCGAGGCGCGGCGGCAGTTCTGGTCGCTCATCCGCTCCCTGCGCGACCTGGGCACCACGATGCTGCTCACGACGCACTACCTGGACGAGGCCGAGGCGCTGGCCGACCGGGTGGGCGTCATCGCCCGCGGCCGGCTGGTCGAGGTCGCCGTCCCCTCCGCGCTGGGCGGGCGGGGGAGCGCGCCGGCCGTCGTCAGCTGGACCGAGGACGGCGTCCGGCACACCCGCGACACCCAGACCCCGACCGCGCTGGTGGCCGAGCTGGCGGCCCGGCTGGGCGGCGAGGTGCCCGACCTCGCCGTCGCCCGGCCCACCCTTGAGGACGTCTACCTGCGGATGATCGGAGACCCGGCGTGACCGCCACCCAGGAGCGGGCCGTGCCCTCGGTGGCCAGCGTCTGCCGCACCCGCGCGGGGGTGGAGCTCAAGGAGTTCTTCCGCCAGCGGGAGTCGGTCGTCTTCACGCTGATGTTCCCGGTGATCCTGCTGCTGGTCTTCGGGTCGGTGCTCGACTACGACCTGGGCGACGGGGTCACCTTCACCCAGTACTTCATCGCCGGCGTGATCGCCGCGGGCATCCTCGGCGCCAGCCTGCAGAACATGGCGATCAGCATCGCCACCGAGCGCTCCGACGGGACGCTCAAGGGCCTGGCCGGCACGCCGATGCCCAAGAGCGCCTTCTTCGTCGGCAAGGTGGTGCAGGTCCTCGCCGTCACGGTGGCGATCATCGCGATCCTGCTGGCCATCGGGGCGCTGTTCTTCGACATCGACCTGCCCTCGGGCGCCGACTGGCTGACCTTCGCCTGGGTCGCCGCGCTCGGCTCGGCGGCCTGCACGCTGCTGGGGATCGCCATCTCCAGCCTGGCCCGCAACGGCCGCTCGGCCTCGGCCACGGTCACGCCCGTGGCGCTGGTCCTGCAGTTCATCTCGGGGGTGTTCTTCCAGTTCAGCGAGGTGCCGACCTGGCTGCAGACGGTGGCCGCGCTGTTCCCGCTGAAGTGGATGGCCCAGGGGCTGCGCTCGGTCTTCCTGCCCGACGCGCTCGCCGCCGAGGAGCCGGCCGGGCACTGGGAGCTGGGCCGGGTGGCGCTCGTGCTGGCCGTCTGGTGCGTCGTCGGCCTCGTCCTGTGCGTGCGCACCTTCCGCTGGCAGGACCGGGGGACCGACTGATGACGACCGTGCCGACCGCCGAGCAGCTGCGCCGCGCGCCCAAGGTGCTCCTGCACGACCACCTGGACGGCGGGCTGCGACCGCAGACCGTGCTGGAGCTCGCCGACGAGCACGGCTACCGCGACCTGCCCGCCGGGGACGCCGGGGCGCTCGGCACCTGGTTCCGCGAGGCCGCCGACTCCGGCTCGCTGGTGCGCTACCTGGAGACGTTCGCGCACACGGTGGGGGTGATGCAGCGGCCCGAGGCGGTGCGCCGGGTGGCCCACGAGTGCGCGCTCGACCTGGCCGCCGACGGCGTCGTCTACGCCGAGGTGCGCATGGCGCCCGAGCTGGGCACCGCCCAGGGGACGCCGATCGAGGAGGTCGTCGAGGCGATCCTCGACGGGTTCGCCGCCGGCAGCGCGGAGGCGGCCGCGGCCGGGACGCCGATCCGCGTCGGCGCGCTCCTGTGCGCGATGCGGCAGGCCGACCGCTGGGACGAGGTGGCCGGGCTGGTCGTCCGGTACCGGGACGCCGGCGTGGTGGGCTTCGACCTGGCCGGCCCGGAGATCGGCTTCCCGCCCGACCGGCACCCCTCGGCGATCGCGCTGCTCGACCGGGCCGGGGCGCACCGGACGATCCACGCCGGCGAGGCGGCCGGGGTCGACAGCATCCGCGCGGCGCTGGACGGCGCCGGCGCCGAGCGGCTCGGCCACGGGGTGCGGATCGCCGACGAGGTGCCCGCCGACGGGCCCCTCGGCGAGCTGGCCCGGCGGGTGCGCGACGAGCAGGTGCCGCTGGAGGTCGCGCCGTCGTCCAACGTGCAGACCGGTGCCTACTCCTCGCTGGCCGCCCACCCGGTCGACCGGCTGCACCGCGCCGGCTTCGCCGTCACGCTCAACACCGACAACCGCCTGATGAGCGGGGTGAGCGCGACGAGCGAGCTCGCCGACGTCGTCGCCACCTTCGGCTGGGGGTGGGACGACGTGCAGCGGGTGACCGAGCGGGCGCTGGCCGCCGCCTTCCTCGACGACGCCGAGCGCGACCGGCTGCTCTCCGACGTCGTCCGGCCGGGGTACGCGGCGCTGCGAGGCTGATCACTCCCGGAATCCCGGGGACGGCGCCGCTGCTAACCTGGGTGCACCGGCAGTCGCCGGTCATCCTCCCGGACGGTCCGTCCGGGCATGAGCGCATCCGTGCAGGTCCTCGCCGTTCCACGACGGGAGCGACCGCCAGTGAGGACGCCGGTCCGGTGTCCGCGCATTCGCCACGGGACGCGCCCGAGCTGTATCGGAGTCCCACGCTTGACCACGTTCGACGCTGTCGACGTCCAGACCACCCCTGAGATCACCGCTCCCGAGGCCACCGTCCTCGAGAACGCCCCCGAGTCCGTCGAGGCCGTCGAGGCCGTCGCCGAGCCGCAGGGCCCCACCTTCGGCCAGCTGGGCCTGCCCCAGCAGCTGGTGACCGCGCTGGAGCGGCGCGGCATCCGGCACCCGTTCGCCATCCAGGCCTCGGCCCTGCCCGACGCCCTCGCCGGGCGCGACGTGCTCGGCAAGGCCGCCACCGGCTCGGGCAAGACCTTGGCCTTCGGCCTGCCGATGCTGGCCCGCCTGGGCGGCGACGCCCGCCGCGGCGCCCGGGCCCCGCGCGGGCTGGTGCTCGTGCCCACCCGCGAGCTCGCCCAGCAGGTGCACGACAACCTCGCCCCGCTCGGGCAGGCCATCGGCGTCCAGGTCGCCGCCGTCTACGGCGGCGCCTCGATGTACCGGCAGATCCAGCAGATGCGCCGCGGCGTCGACGTCGTCATCGCGACGCCGGGCCGGCTGCAGGACCTCATCAGCCAGGGCGAGGTCACCCTCGACGAGATCGAGGTCTCGATCGTCGACGAGGCCGACTTCATGTCCGACCTGGGCTTCCTGCCGGTCGTGCAGGAGCTGCTCGACCAGACCCGGCCCGACGCCCAGCGGCTGCTGTTCTCGGCCACGCTGGACGGCGAGGTGGACTCGCTGATCCGCCGCTACCTCAAAGACCCGGCGCGGCACGAGGTCAAGCGCGCCGGCGACGACGCGCCGCCGGCCGAGCACCTGGCCTACAGCGTCGCCTTCCGCGACAAGGTGCCGGTGACCCAGGAGCTGGCCGCCCGGCCGGGCCGCACGATCGTGTTCGTGCGCACCCAGCTCGGGGCCGACCGGCTCGCCGAGAACCTCCAGGCGGTCGGGATCAAGGCCGAGGCCATCCACGGCGGCCTGCCGCAGTCGGCCCGCCGCCGCGCGCTGGAGGCGTTCACCGACGCCCGCAGCCCGGTGCTGGTCGCCACCGACGTCGCCGCCCGCGGCATCCACGTGGACGACGTCTCGCTGGTCCTGCACTACGACCCGCCGGCCGACCACAAGACCTACCTGCACCGCTCGGGCCGCACCGCCCGCGCCGGTGCCGCGGGTGTCGTGGTCTCCCTGCTGCTGCCCGACCAGGTGGGCCAGGCCAAGCGGCGGTTCCGCTCGGCGAAGGTCGACCCGGTCGTCAGCCGGATCCGCCCCGGCGACGCCCCGATCGCCGAGCTGGTCGCCGCCGGCGTCCACGTCGAGCCGGTCGAGCGGCCGGTGCGCGAGTCGCGCCGTCCCTCCGGCGGGCACGGCGGCCCCGGTGGCCGTCGCCCGCGCCGGGACGGCGACCGTCCCCGCCGCGACGGCGACCGCCCGCGCCGCCCGTACGGCGAGCGGTCCTCCGGCGAGCGGTCGGAGCGCCCGTACCGCTCCGAGCGTCCCTCCGGTGACCGCCCCTACGGCGGCGAGCGCCGGTCGAGCTCGTACCGCGGCCAGGGCCGGCGCCCCGGCTCGCACGTGGCCGAGTAACCGCACCACCAGCACCGCGAACGGCCGGTCCCGGGATCCCGGGGCCGGCCGTTCGGCGTCTCAGGTGGGTCGGTCAGTCCCGGAAGACCAGCGCCCCGCCGACCTCGCGGACGACCTCGTCCCAGTCGGCCCGCACCGCCGCGGCGTCCTCCGCGCGGAGCGTGGCCTGCGGCTCCCGGTCGGCGCGCGCCAGCGCCCGGCCCAGCGGCGCCGGCGGGGTGAGCAGCTCGTCGACCCGGGTCAGGCCCGCGTACTCGGCCACGTCGCGCACGCCCTCGACCGGCTGCAGCAGCGCCTCGTGCTGAACGAGCCCGGCGGCGCCGTCGGCCACCTCGGCGAGGACCTCCGACAGCTCCGTGAGGTCGTAGCGGTCCTGCTCGGCGGGCAGCGGCGGGGTGTCGGTGGCGACGACCTCCGGCCACGAGGCGATGCCGACCAGGTCGTGCTCCTCGTCGCCGGTGACGAAGCGCGCCAGCTCGGCCGGGGTGGCGAAGAGGTACACGTCGCCGTCGCGGCCGAGGAAGCGGGCCTCGTCCTCGACGTAGCAGCGCAGGGTCAGCCCGGCGCCCTCGGGGACGACCAGCTCCACCGGCAGGATGCCGACGCCCTCCCAGAACCGCGCCGCCGCGGCCACCTCGGCCGGGGAGGCGGAGATCCGGCTGCCGCCGCGGATCGTGCTGGTGCCCGTGGCGGCCGGAGCGGCGGTCGCGCCGCCCGCTGCGGCGGGGGCGGCGGTCGCGCCGTCGTCGTCCGCCGCCTCCGCCTCGTCGTCGACGTCCTCCTCGGGCTCGTCGACCTCCTCGGCCGCCGACGGGTAGTCCTCGAGGGTCACGGTGCCGGCGCCGGTCCAGTCCAGGTGCGCGGACAGCTCCTCGACCACGTCCTCCCACAGCTCGTCGAGCGCCGAGCCCATGCCGACCCAGGCGTCCTCCCCGGCGCGGCCGGCGAAGGCGTCGACGCCGAGGCCGAGCGAGCCGACCTCGGGCCGGGAGACCAGCTCGGCGAGCGCGGAGAACTCGCCGCCGCGCCAGTTGCGCGCCGTCTCCGGGTCGCGGTCGACGTCGACGTCCGGGTCGAACTCGGGGTCGTCGTCGGTCGGGGTGTCACCGGCGAACTCGTCGTCGTCCTCGTCGTCCTCGCTGGTGTCCAGGCACTCGGCCAGGGCGCGGACGATGTCGATGGTGGCCGAGAGCTCCTCGACGGCCCAGCGGTCGGGGTTCTCCGCGGCGATGTCGTAGACGCCGTCGAGGTCGTAGCGGTGGTCGTCGTCGGGGGTCAGGTCCGCGGCGCGCAGCCCGGTGACGACCGGCCAGACCGGGTGGTCGGCCAGGTCGTGGTCGGTGGCGGTCCGGCAGAAGGCCGCCAGCGCCGCCGGGGTGGGGAAGAGGTGCACGACAGCTCGCCCGCCCGCCCCCTCCTCGGTGGTGCCGAGGAACGCCTGCCACTCCTCGCCGTCCTCCTCCCACGGCGGCGCCCAGAGGGTGTATCCGGTGCGGTCGTCGAGGGTGAGCGCGATCGGGACGATGCTGGGCCTGGCCACGCGTCCATCCTGCCGGTTCGGGCTGGGAGCCCGCGCCCCGGTTCAGGACCCCTGCGGGTGCCAGGTGGAGGACCCCGTCCCCCTCACCGCTGGCGAGCTCGCGGCGAGCCTCCGGCCGGGGCCGCTCAGAACCCCTTCGGATGCCAGACCGTCTTGGTCTCCAGGAAGGCCCGCATCCGGGCGAGGCCGGGGTCGGCCGTCCAGTCCGGCTCCTCGGCGCGCGGGCGGAGGACCCGCTTGATGCTGCCGGCGGCCTCCCGCTCGAACTCCATGGCACGGTCGGCCGGGGCGCCGGTCAGGTCGATGGCGTCGACGTCGTCGTGCTCGGCCAGCCACGGGCCCAGCTCGGCGGCGTCCCCGGTGAGCAGGTTGACCACCCCGCCGGGCACGTCGCTGGTGGCCAGCACCTCGCCCAGCGTCACCGCCGGCAGCGGCCGCTCCCGGGAGGTGACCACGACGGCGGTGTTGCCGCCGGCCAGCACCGGCGCGAGCACGCTGACCAGGCCGAGCAACGACGACCGCTGCGGGGCGAGGACGGCGACCACGCCCGTCGGCTCGGGCAGCGAGAAGTCGAAGTACGGCCCGGCCACGGGGTTGGCGCTGCCGAGCACCGACGCGAGCTTGTCGGTCCACCCGGCGTACCAGACCCACCGGTCGATGGCGGCGTCGACGGCGGCACGGGCCTTCCCCGACGACAGCCCCTCGCCGGCGGCGACCTCCTCGCAGAACTGCGCGTGCCGGCCCTCCATCACCTCGGCGACCCGGTACAGCACCTGCCCCCGGTTGTAGGCGGTGGCGCCCGACCACTTCGCGAACGCGCCGCGGGCGGCCACGACGGCGTCCCGGGCGTCCTTGCGGGAGGCCCACGCGGCGTTGGCGAGGAAGGCGCCCCTGCTGTCGGTCACCTCGTAGGTGCGCCCGGACTCCGAGCGGGGGAACGCCCCGCCCAGGTAGAGCTTGTAGGTCTTGCGGACCGCGAGCCGCTCGCCGCCGATCACTGCTCGTCTCCCGTCGACAGATAGGCGGCCAGGCCGTGCCGGCCGCCCTCGCGGCCGTAGCCGGACTGCTTGTAGCCGCCGAACGGCGACGTCGGGTCGAACTGGTTGAACGTGTTCGCCCACACCACGCCGGCGCGCAGCCGGTCGGCGATCGCGAGGATCCGCGAGCCCTTCTCCGACCAGATGCCGGCGGACAGTCCGTAGGTGGAGTTGTTCGCCTTGGCCACGGCCTCGTCGGGCGTGCGGAAGGTGAGCACCGACAGCACCGGCCCGAACACCTCGTCGCGGGCGATGCGGTGCGCGGTGGAGACGCCGGTGAACACCGTCGGCGGGTACCAGAAGCCGCGGTCGGGCAGCTCGCAGGCCGGCTGCCAGCGGGTGGCGCCCTCGGCCTCGCCGACGTCGGACAGCTCCCGGATCCGGGCGAGCTGCTCGGCGGAGTTGATCGCCCCGAGGTCGGTGTTCTTGTCCAGCGGGTCGCCCACGCGCAGCGTGCCGATCCGCCGCTGCAGCGCCTCGATCACCTGGTCGTGCACGTTCTCCTGCACCAGCAGCCGGGAGCCCGCGCAGCACACGTGGCCCTGGTTGAAGAAGATGCCCTGCACGATCCCCTCGACGGCCTGGTCGACCGGGGCGTCGTCGAACACGATGTTGGCGGCCTTGCCGCCCAGCTCCAGGGTCAGCTTCTTGCGGGTGCCGGCCACCGCGCGGGCGATCGACCGGCCGACCTCGGTGGAGCCGGTGAAGGCCACCTTGTCGACGTCGTCGTGCTCCACCACGGCCCGCCCGGTGTCGCCGGCGCCGGTCACGATGTTCACCACGCCCGGCGGGAGGTCGGCCTGGCGGCAGACCTCGGCGAACAGCAGCGCGGTCAGCGGGGTGGTCTCGGCCGGCTTGAGGACGACGGTGTTGCCGGTGGCCAGCGCCGGGGCGACCTTCCACGCCAGCATGAGCAGCGGGAAGTTCCACGGGATGACCTGGCCGGCCACGCCCAGCGGCCGGGGGGCCGGGCCGAGGCCCGCGTGCTCCAGCTTGTCGGCCCAGCCCGCGTGGTAGAAGAAGTGCGCCGCGGCCAGGGGGACGTCGACGTCCCGGGACTCCCGGATCGGCTTGCCGTTGTCCAGCGACTCCAGGACGGCGAACTCCCGCGCCCGCTCCTGCAGCAGCCGCGCGATCCGGAACAGGTACTTGCCGCGGTCGGCCGGGCGCATCGGGCCCCAGACGCGGGTGAACGCCCGGCGCGCGGCCCTCACGGCGCGGTCGACGTCGGCCTCGGTGCCGACGGCGACCTCGCTGAGGACCTCCTCGGTGGCCGGGTTGACCGTCTTCATCGCCTCGCCGGAGCCGTCGACGAACTCGCCGTCGACGAACAGGCCGTAGGAGGGGGCGATGTCGACGATCGACCGGGACTCGGGGGCGGGGGCGTACTCGAAGACGCTCATCAGTCGACGCTCACGTGGTCGGGGCCGGAGTAGTGGCCGGTGCGCAGCTTCTGCCGCTGCAGGAGCAGGTCGTTGAGGAGGCTGGAGGCGCCGAGGCGGAACCAGTCGGGGGAGAGCCAGTCGGGCCCGGCGGTCTCGTTGACCAGCACGAGGTGCTTGATCGCGTCCTTCGTCGTCCGGATGCCGCCGGCGGGCTTGACGCCGACCTGGCGGCCGGTGGCGGCGCGGAAGTCGCGGACCGCCTCCATCATCACCAGGCACACCGGGAGGGTGGCGGCGGGGGAGATCTTGCCGGTGGAGGTCTTGATGAAGTCGCCGCCGGCCAGCATCGCCAGCCAGGAGGCGCGGCGGACGGCGTCGAGGGTGACCAGCTCGCCGGTCTCGAGGATGACCTTGAGGTGCGCGTCCCCGCACGCCTCCTTCACCGCCACGATCTCGTCGTGGACGTCGAGGTAGCGCCCGGCGAGGAACGCGCCGCGGTCGATGACCATGTCGATCTCGTCGGCGCCGTTGGCGACCGCGTCACGGACGTCGGCGAGCTTCACCTCGCGGCTGGCCCGCCCGCTGGGGAAGGCGGTGGCGACGGCGGCGACGTGGATCCCGGTGCCGGCCAGCGCCTCGCGCGCGACGCCGGCGAGGTCGCCGTAGACGCAGACCGCGGCGACCTGCGGGCAGGCGGGGTCGGTCGGGTCGGGACGGCGGGCCTTGGCGGCCAGCGAGCGGACCTTGCCGGGGGTGTCGGCGCCCTCGAGGGTGGTCAGGTCGACCATCGAGATGGCGGTGTCGATCGCCCAGGCCTTGGCCGTGGTCTTGATCGACCGGGTGCCGAGCACGGCGACGCGGGACTGCGCGCCCACCTGGTCGACGCCGGGCAGGCCGTGCAGGAAGGCGCGGAAGGCCGAGTCGGACCGGGTCACGTCCGCGTACGGCGCCGGTGGCTCGCGCCGCGGCGGGGTCCCCGCCGTCGGGGCGTGCGGGTCGAGCACGTGCGTCATGCGCGCCATCATCCCCTGCTCCGGCCCCCGCCCGACCACCGTCCACCCGCCCGGGTGGGCGCACCCTGCGGGTGGGTTCCCGACTCCGCGGGCGGGATCGGCCCGGCGTCGTCGGTGAACCGCCCGCAGGGCGGCGCGCGGCCGGCGGTCAGGCGGGGACGGCGGCGAACTGCGCGCGCAGGGCCTCGAGGTTGGCCCGCATCTGCGGGCGCATGTCCCGGTGCGGGGGGAGCAGGAGGCCGGCCAGCGCGCGCAGCGGCGGGGGCAGGGGCTCGGTGATCGCGTACGAGTGGGTGACCCGCGTGCCGCCCCCGACCGGCTCGAGGTCGTAGCGCCAGGTGGTCGAGTCGGGGACCAGCACGGTGGGCAGCGTCCGGAAGGCGAAGGCGCGGCCGGGATCGGCGACGAGCACCGTGCAGCGCCGCGACCACCGGGCCGCCCACCCGGCCCGGTTGGACCCGCGGAACCCCGCGCCGACGGACCCGGCCGGCGCGCCGGGGAGCCAGACCGCGGTGTGGCACTCCGGGCTGCGCTCGCCGATCCGCGTCACGTCGGCCACCACGGCGTAGACGGCGAGAGGGTCGGCCGGCACCACCAGGTCCACCGAACCGGAGGTGCGCCACGGGCGGCGGGTCACGGTGCCGGACCGTGGCCCAGGAGGAGCTGCTGGTCAAGAACTCCGGGATCGCTACGGTGGCGCCCGTGCAGCTGACCGTCGTCGACCACCCGCTCGCCCGGGCCCGCCTCTCGCACATGCGCGACGAGCGGACCGACAACGCCGCCTTCCGCGCGGCGCTGCGCGACCTCACCCAGATGCTGGTCTACGAGGCCACCCGCGACCTGACCGTCGCCGAGCAGCCGATCACCACCCCGGTCACGCAGACCACCGGCTACCGGATCGCCGCCGCCCCGCTCATCGTGCCGGTGCTGCGGGCCGGCCTGGGCATGGCCGACGTCGCGCACCGGATGCTGCCGGAGTCGCAGATGGGCTTCGTCGGGCTGGCCCGCGACGAGGAGACCTTCCAGCCCAAGGCCTACATGGCCTCGCTGCCGGAGTCCCTGGTCGACCGGCACGTGTTCGTGCTCGACCCGATGCTGGCCACCGGCGGCTCGCTGGTGCACTGCTGCGGGCTGCTCACCGAGCGCGGCGCCACCGAGATCACCGTGCTGTGCGTCCTCGCCGCGCCCGAGGGGGTGCGCCGGCTGGAGGAGAGCGGCCTGCCGCTGCGGGTGTTCACCACCAGCGTCGACGAGGGGCTCAACGACAACGCCTACATCGTGCCGGGGCTCGGCGACGCGGGGGACCGCCAGTTCGGGGCGGTCTGAGCCGTGCGGTTCGCCGTCCTCGGCACGGGGTTCTGGGCGCGGGCGGTCCACGCCACCGCGCTGGCCGCCCACCCCGACGCCGAGCTGGTCGCCGTCTGGGGGCGCGACCGGCGCAAGGCGGAGGAGGCCGGCGCGGAGTTCGAGGTCCCGGGCAGCGACGACCTGGACGCCGTCCTGGCCGACGTCGACGCGGTCTCGATCGCGCTGCCCCCCGACGTGCAGGCGCCCCTCGCCGAGCGCGCCGCGGCGGCGGGCCGGCACCTGCTGCTGGAGAAGCCGACCGGGCTGAGCCTGCCGGTCGCCGACCGGCTGGCCGCCGCCGTCCGGTCGGCCGGGGTGGCGTCGGTCGTCTTCTTCACCATCCGCTTCCAGGAGGCGACGTCGACCTGGCTGGCCCAGGCCGCGCGCACGCAGCCGGCCGGCGGCTCCGGCACCTGGCTCGGCTCGATCGCGGGCTCGCCCTTCGCCGGCTCGCCGTGGCGCCAGGAGCACGGCGCGCTGTGGGACGTCGGCCCGCACCTGCTGTCCCTCCTCGTGCCCGCCCTCGGGCCGGTGACGGCGGTCCAGGCGGCCGCGGGGCTGCGCGACACCGTGCACCTGGTGCTGCACCACCCCGGTGGCGTCGCGAGCACGGTCACCGTCTCCCACACGGTCGCGCCGATGGCCGCCGGCGTGGAGGTCTACGTGCACGGGGACGCCGGCCGGCTGGTGCTGCTGCCGGAGCTGGACCAGCCGGTCGCCGCCTTCACGGCGGCCGTCGACGAGCTGCGGGCCGCGGCGCTCACCGGCGGCGCGCACCCGCTGGACGTCCACTTCGGCCGCGACGTCGTCGCCGTCCTCGCCGCCGCGGAGCGGGCGCTGGCCACCGGCTGCCGGGAGACCGTCGGGTCCTGAGCCGGGTTCCCAGTCGCGTCCCAGTGGGGCGCAATCCCGTCCGCGCACGCTCCTCCCATCGGACGACGCCCCACCCGGGGCCGACGGGAGGAGAGGGTCATGCGGATCGAGGACCGGGACACCGGGTCGTGGTACCTGCGCCGTGGGCGGATCAGCCGGCGGACCTACTGGCTGCACTACGCGCTGCCGATCACGGCGGCGAGCCTGGCGGCGGTGGTCCTGGACATCAGCTCCGGCCTGGCCTGGTACTCGACCAGCTACTCCGGCGGCTACTACGGCTACGCCACCCAGGAGACCTACGCCGGCGGGCCGTTCATGCTGCTCACCGCCCTCGCGCTGCTGGTGCCCTCCGTCAGCGCCCTGGTCGCCCGGCTGCACGACCGCGACCACGAGGCGTGGTGGCTGCTGTGGGGGCTCGTGCCCTTCGCCGGCGGGATCGTCCTGCTCTTCTGCACCCTCCAGCGCGGCGACGAGGGCCAGAACCGCTACGGGTACCCCGAGGGCAGCGGCTTCAGCGAGCGGCGGCCGGCGCCGGCCCTCGTCCGCTGAGCGGGCGCCGGGCCGCCTCCGGTCAGCGGCGGCGGCGCCACCACAGCGCCAGGCCGCCGGCGGCGAGCAGGACGCCGGCGGCCACCGCGGTCGCCGCCGGCGTGGTCAGGAGGCCGGCCAGCCGGTCCAGGTGCTCCACCGACGCACCGGCGCCCACCTGCAGCACCGTGCTGGGCACCAGGCCCAGGGCGGTCGCGGCCAGGTAGGGGCCCGGGCGGACGGCGGAGAGCCCGGCCGCGTAGCTGACCACCGCGAACGGCGCCGCCGGGAACAGCCGCAGCGCGAGCACCGCGCCGAAGCCGCGGGCGTCGAGGAACCGGTCGGCCCGCGCGATCCGCGGCCCGGCGAGGCCGGCGACCGCGGGGCGGCCGAGTAGCCGGCCGAGGGCGAAGGCGCCCACCCCGCCGAGCATCCCGCCGGCCAGGGAGACCGCCAGCCCGGTCCAGAAGCCGGCGACCAGCCCGGCCAGGACCGACAGCGCGGTGCGGGGGACCGGTCCCAGCAGCGCCACCCCGACGCCCAGCGCCAGCAGCACCGGGCCGAGGGCCCCGGCGCCGTCCAGCCAGTCGCGGGCCGGGTCGACGGCGGGCAGGTCGACCGTCGCCCCCACGACGACGCCGGCCGCGACCAGCACGGCGAGCAACGCGGCGCGGACCCAGGGGGCACGGCCTCGCTGCAGGGGCCCAGGGCGAGCGTGCGAGCCCTGGGGGGCAGCGAGGTCCTCCGTCACGTCCGGAAGACCACCAGGCGCAGCATCACGAAGTTGACGGCGGTGCCGAAGCCCTGCGAGAGCGCCCAGGCCAGCGTGATCCGCCAGCTGCTCTCGGGCAGCACGGCCAGGGCGAGGGCGTTGACGCCGAGGATCACGAAGAACGTCGTCGAATAGAGCAGGGCGAACCCGGTCGCCCGCTTCGCCGAGCCCTCGACCTGGAACGCCCAGCGCCGGTTGAGCACGTAGGCGGTCGTGGTGCCGCAGACGAAGCTCAGCGCGCGGGCGGCGGTGGTCCACAGGCCCAGGTGCAGGGAGAGCGTGTAGACCGTCAGGTCCACGACCGCCCCGAGCAGGCCGACCGCGACGAAGCGCACCAGCTGGTCGACCAGCCCGTTGCGCCGTCCGGCCGGCTCGTCGGGCGCCGTCACCGGTGTCGCCGGGGCGGTGTCGTCGGCGAGCTGCGGCGTCCTGTCGTCGGGCACGCGGACCATTGTGACCACAGCGCGCCGCGCTCCCCGGTACCGGCGCGAGGTCCGGTCACCCCGTGCGTCACACCCCCAACACGTCGGCCAGTCCGGCGAAGGAGGCCACGTCCACGTCGGCGTCCACGTCGGCGTCCACGTCGGTCGCCGGCGGGGTGCGGCGGCCGCCGAACTCGTCGGGCCGGTGCACGTGGGCCGTGCGCAGCCCGCGGTCCCGGGCGGCCGCGAGGTCCGAGCGGTGCGCGGCGACCATCAGCACCTGGCGCGGGGCGAGCCCGAGCAGCCGCGGCGCGGAGTCGTAGACCTCGGCGTCGGGCTTGTAGTGCCCCACGACCTCCGCGCCCAGGACGGCGTCCCACGGCAGGCCGGACCGGCGGGCCAGCGCCACCTGCAGCGCCACCCCGCCGTTGGACAGCGGCGCCAGCACGTACCGCGCGGCCAGGCGCCGGAGCCCCGGCACGACGTCGGGCCACGGGTCGAGGCGGTGCCAGGCCAGCACCAGCTCGTCGCGCACCGCGGCGGGGACGTCGCCGGCGCCGTGCGCCTCGAGGACGCCGTCGACCGACTCCCGGTGCAGCACGTCCAGCGGCACGAACGGGCGCCGTCCGCTGCGCACCTCGTCCATCGACGGGGCGTAGCGGCCGCGCCAGTCGTCGGCGAACCGCAGCGGGTCCAGCGTGCCGGCGTCGACGCGGTCCCCGAGCAGCCGGGCCACCTCGCGGGCCACGCCGGTGCGCCAGTCGACGACCGTGCCGAAGACGTCGAAGACCAGCGCGCCGACGTCCTCGCCGTCGTCCATCACAGGCCCAGCGCCGCCGACATCTCGGCCCGCAGGGCGTCGAGCTCGTCGGCGCCGCGGCCGCGGGCGGCGATGACCCCGGCGTCGTCGTGCACGGGGACGACGGTCTCCAGGTAGGCCTTGAGCTTGGGCTCGGTGCCGCTCGGGCGGACGACGACGCGGACGCCGTCGCCGAGCAGCCGGACCGCGTCGACCGGCGGGTCCTCGTGCGCCAGGTCCGTCGCGGTGACCGGCCGGCCGAGCAGCGTGGCCGGCGGGTGCGCGCGCAGCCGTGCCATCGCGCCGGAGATGACCGACAGGTCCTCCACCCGCACCGACAGCTGCCCGGTGGCGAACAGGCCGTGCTCCCGGGCCAGCTCGTCGAGCCGGTCGAGCAGCGTGCGCCCGGACCCCTCGAGCTCCGCGGCCAGCAGCGCCACGGCGAGGGCGGCGGAGATGCCGTCCTTGTCCCGGACGACGTCGGGGGCGACGGCGTACCCGAGCGCCTCCTCGTAGCCGAAGACCAGCGGCTGACCGGGCTCGCCGGCGCGGATGATCCACTTGAAGCCGGTGGGCGTCTCGGCGAAGGGCACCCCGTGCGCCGTCGCGAGGGCGTGCAGCAGCGAGCCGCTGACCAGGGACGCGGCGTAGGTGCCGCGGACGCCGCGGCGTAGCAGCCAGTCGGCGAGCAGCGCGCCGACCTCGTCGCCGGTGAGCTGGCGGCCGCCGCAGACGACCGAGCAGCGGTCGGCGTCGGGGTCCTGGGCGACGGCGACGTGGGCGCCGGTCCGCTCGGCCAGCGCCAGCAGGAGGTCGACCGCGCCGGGCTCCTCCGGGTTGGGGAAGGCGACGGTCGGGAAGGCGGGGTCGGGTGCGTCCTGCTCGGCCACCGTCGCCGGCTCGGCCAGCCCGGCGGCGGCGAAGAGGGTGCGGGTGGTCTCCGCGCCCACACCGTGCATGGCCGTGTAGGCCACGCGCAGCGCGGCACGGGAGGCCGAGGGGACCGCGTAGGGGTCCAGGGCGCGCAGCACGGCGGCCACGTACTCGTCGACGAGGTCGTCGCGCAGCACGCCCCAGCCGCCCACCCGCGGCACCTCCGCGGCGGGGCCGACGGAGGAGATGGCCGCCTCGATCCGCCGGTCGGCCGGGGGCACCAGCTGGGCGCCGTCGGCCAGGTAGACCTTGTAGCCGTTGTCCTGCGGCGGGTTGTGGCTCGCGGTCACCATCACGCCGGCCACCGCGCCGAGGTGGCGGACCGCGAACGCGAGCAGCGGCGTCGGCAGGGGCCGCGGCTGCACCTGGACCGGGAACCCCGCGCCGGCCAGCACCTCCGCCGACAGGTGGGCGAACTCCCGCGACCGGTGGCGGGCGTCGAACCCGACGACGACGGTGCCGCCGGCGGACCCCTCGTCGGTCAGGTACCGGGCCAGCCCGGCGGCCGCGCGGACGACGACCGCGGCGTTCATCCCGGCCGGCCCGGCGCGCAGGGGGCCGCGCAGCCCGGCCGTGCCGAAGGTGAGCGGCCCGGCGAAGCGGCGGGCCAGGTCGGCGGCGGCCGCGGGGTCGGTGGACGCGGCGGCCAGCAGCTGCTCGACCTCGGCGCGGTCGCCGGGGTGCGGGTCGCCCGCCGCCCAGGCCCGTGCCCGCTCGAGCAGCGCGTCGTCCGGCCGGCCCCCGGGCCCGCTCACGGCAGCCGGCTGACCAGCTCGACGAGGAAGCGGCCCAGCCCGGAGGCGGCCTCCTTGCCGGCGGCGAGCACCTCGAGGTGGTCGAGGGCCTCGCCGGTGATGCCGGCCGCGGCGTTGGTGACCATCGACAGGCCCAGCACCTCCATGCCGGCGGCCCGCGCGGCGATGGCCTCCAGGGCGGTGGACATGCCGACCAGGTCCGCGCCCAGCGTGCGCAGCATGCGGATCTCGGCGGGGGTCTCGAAGTGCGGGCCGGGCAGGGCTGCGTAGACGCCCTCGGCCAGCGTCGGGTCGATCTGCCGGGCGAGCTCGCGCAGCCGGGCCGAGTACAGGTCGGTGAGGTCCACGAAGCTGGGGCCGACCAGCGGCGAGCGCGCGGTGAGGTTCAGGTGGTCGCTGATCAGCACCGGCTGCCCGACGCGGTGCTCGGGGGCCAGGCCGCCGGCGGCGTTGGTGAGGACGACGGTGCGGACGCCGGCGACCGCCGCGGTGCGCACCCCGTGGACCACGGCGTTGACGCCCCGGCCCTCGTACAGGTGGGTGCGGCCGAGGAACAGCAGCACGCGGTGCCGGCCGACGCGCACCGACCGGACCTCCCCGCCGTGCCCGGCCACGATCGGGGCCGAGAAGCCGGGCAGCTCGTCGATCGCCACGGAGTCGTCGGCGCGCCCGAAGGACTCGGCCGCGGCGGCCCAGCCCGAGCCCATGACGACGGCGACGTCGTGGCCCTCGCCGAGGGCGGCCTGCAGGTCCTCGGCGGCCAGCCGGGCGAGGTGGGCGGGGTCGGGACCGGAGGACATCTCACTCACGGCGCGACGCTAACGCAGGCCGGTGGGACGAGCCGTGCTCCGGGGCGGACCGCCGGCTCGTCACCGCCGCGCCGCCCGCTGTTCGCCGCTGCGACGACCTGTCGTCGGCGAGCCTGGCGAGGGTCGTCGCCGATCCCGTTCCCGGACCCCGGAGACCCGCGTGCCCCGTCGCCCCGCCCGTCTGTTCGCCGCCGCCGTCCCCGCCGTGGCGCTCCTCGTCGCCGCCGCCGGAGCCCCCGCCGCGGCCGCGCCGCCCACCCGCACCTTCACGGAGCTGGCCACCTTCGGGGTGGCCGACGCCGGTGGCGAGGTCGCCGAGATCCTCTCGGTCACGCCGGACGGCCGCACCGTGCTCTACACCGACTCGGCGACCGGGGCGGTGGGGTTCGTCGACATCTCGCGGCCCGAGCAGCCACGGCAGGTCGGCGCCCTCGCCACCGGAGGTGAGCCCACCTCGGTGGCGGTCACCCCGGACGGCCGGTTCGCGCTCGTGGTCGTGGACACCAGCCCCTCTCCCTCGGCCCCGAGCGGGGTGCTGCTCGTGGTGGACGTCCGCAGCCGGACCGTGCTGCGCACGCTCGACCTCGGCGGCCAGCCGGACTCGGTCGCGGTCGGCCCGGACGGCCGGTACGCCGCGGTGGCCGTCGAGAACCAGCGCGACGAGGACGTCGTGGTCGGCGGTGCCGAGGGGGGCCTGCCGCAGGCACCGGCCGGCTTCCTCGCCGTCGTGGAGCTGCGCGGCCCGGTCGACCGCTGGTCGGTGGGGCGGGTGGAGCTGACCGGCCTGCCCCAGGTGGCCTTCCCGGACGACCCCGAGCCGGAGTACGTCGACGTCGACCGCTCGAACGTCGCCGCCGTCACGCTGCAGGAGAACAACGCGGTCGTGCTGGTCGACCTGGCGCGGCGCACCGTCGTCCGGTCGTTCTCGGCCGGGACGGTGACCCGGACCGACGCCGACACCGCCGACGACGACGTCGTCGCGTTCGACGACCCGCTGACCGCGCCGCGCGAGCCGGACGCGGTGCAGTGGACGCCGGGCGGGAACCTGGTCACCGCCGACGAGGGGGACCTGGCCGCGGAGCCCAGCGGTGGCCGCGGCTGGACCGTCTTCTCGCCGACGGGGGCGGTGCTGTACTCCTCGGGCGGCTCGGCCGAGCAGGCCCTCGCCGCGGCCGGGCTCTACCCCGACGGCCGCAGCGACGACAAGGGCGCCGAGTTCGAGGGCGCCGAGGTGGCGACGATCCGCGGCACCACCTACGCGTTCATCGGCTCCGAGCGCGGCGACGCGGTGCTCGTGTACCGCTTCACCGACGAGCGGACCCCGCAGCTGCTCCAGGTGCTGCCGACCGGGGAGGCGCCCGAGGGGCTGCTGGCCGTCCCGGACCGCGGGCTGTTCCTCACCAGCAACGAGGACGACGGGTCGATCTCGGTCTTCGGGCTCTCGCGGCCCTGACGTCGCGCGCCGGGCCCGCGCGGGACCGCGGGTCCGGCGCGCGCAGGACGCCCCACGGAGGCCGCGGCAGCACTTAACCTGCGCCGCTCACGGCGGCCGGTCCGGGTCGTCGCGTCCCCTGGAGGTGCACCGCATGTCCCGCGCTCGGCTGCTGCCGGCCCTCGTCCTCGCCGTCCTCGTCGCCGCGGGGTGCGACTCGGGACCCGAGCCGGGGTCGGCGGGCAGCGGGGCCGACGAGACGCCGCCCTTCGACCCGCCCTACCTGTTCGGTCCGCTCGACGACGTCGGCGCCGAGCACCGGGCCGCCGACGTCGGGGGCGCCGGTGCGGAGCTGTTCGACGTCGCGGTGGCCGGCCAGACCGACGCCGTGCTGCTGGTCGGCACCGCCCAGGGGGCCCTGGAGGTGGCCCGGCAGCAGTCCGGCGGCTGGCGCCGCGCGGTCCTGCCGGAGCTGGACGCGGCGGACGGGGACGACTCGGGCGTCGCCGTCGACGAGGACGACGGCACCGCGGTCGTGGTGACCCGGGTCCGGGACGGGCTCGTCGTGAGCACCGTGACGTCGACCGGCACCGTCAGGACCGCCGAGGTCACCGACTCGGCGCTGGCCGGGTCCGGGCCGGCGGTGTGGGGGACGACGCCGGACGGCGCGACGGTGTACGCCGCCGTGTCGGACGACGACGGCGCCTGGACGCTCGTGTCCGTCGGCGTCGAGGCGGGCGAGGTCGAGGACCGGCGACCGCTGGAAGCGCCCTCCCCGTCCGGCCTCCGGGTGACGGGTGTGGCCGCGGACGACGAGCGGGTCGTCGTCGTGGCCGACGTCGACACCGACGCGGCGGGGACCGCGCACACCTCCGTCCTGCGGCGCTTCGCGACCGACCTCGAGCCGCGGGACGAGGTCGCGCTCTCCGCGGGGCCCTCCGACGCCGGCCCGGTCGTGCTCGACGCCGGCGGTACCGCGTACGTCCCCGTCGTCGAGGGCGGTGTCACCGGACCGGCGCCGGCGCTCCTGCTGATGCGGGTGCACGACTTCGGCACCGAGCCGGGAGAGGAGGCGCGGTTTCCCGGCCAGACGTACGTGCGCTCCGTGTCGACCGACCCGGCCGGCGAGTACGTCTACCTGGGCGGGCTGGTGAACGGCGCCTCGACCACCGCGTTGACCGTGACCGCGGTGCACGTCGGCAGCCACGACGAGCCCGTGGTGGTGCCCCTGTGCCCCGACGGGCTCTTCCGCGGCGCCGCGGTCGCCGCGGGGGCCGTCGTCCTCGTGGCGATCGGTGAGTGCGACACCAGCGCCGGTGACCCGGAGTGGCGCGCCTGGACGATCAACTGAACCGCCGGGGGGCCCACGGCCGCACGCCGCCTGCCCCCGCGGACGGTGTCCGTGGGGGTGGACGGCGCGTTCCTGGTCGTCGTGCGCCGACGGGTCAGACGGGGACGAGCAGGTCGCCGCGGTCGAGGTCGACGTCCGGAGCGGAGGAGTCGTCCCGGCCGGGCTGGTCCTCGTCGTCGCCGAGGAGGTGGTCCCGGGTCAGGACGATCTCGGTGCCGTCGGGGCGGTAGGTGTGCCAGACGCCGTCGGCGTCGCGTTCGACGGTGTAGCCGTGGTGGACCTTGCCGTGGTGCCGTTCGCACAGCAGGCCGAGGTTCTCGAGCTCGGTCTGGCCGCCGAAGGCCCAGTGGATGCGGTGGTGGGCCTCGCACCACCAGGGCGGGGCGTCGCAGCCGGCGAACACGCACCCCTTGTCCCGCAGGTCCAGCAGGTGCCGCAGCGCCGCTGGCACGATCCGCACCTCCCGGCCCCGCTCCAGCGGCTCCCCGTCGGGGCCCATCACGATCCGGGCGACGGTGGAGTCGCACGCCAGCCAGCGGGCGCGGGCGGCGGAGATCGTGGCGCCGAACCCCAGCTCCGCCGCGGTCTTCCCCGGCGCGGGGTCGACCAGGTCGTCGAGGTCGAGCACGGCGGCGATGCCGGGCTTGCGGGTGCGCTGGATCGGCACCGCCCCGGCGGCGAGGGTGAGATCGGCCCACTGCACCAGCGCGTCCCCGCGCACCTGCGCGGGGCCGCGAACGTCGCCGGCGGTGCGGGAGGCCGCGGCCATCGGCTCGAGCACGGCTCTGACCTTCTCCCCACCGACGGGGTCCAGCTGGGCGATCAGGGTGACGGTGTGGTCGGCGTGGGTGACCATCTGCAGGCTGCGCTGCGTCTCCGGTTCCGGTTCGGGCCCGTCGGGGTCCAGCCGGGCCAGGTAGTCGGCGACCGCCCCTGCCAGCTGCTGGAAGGTCTGGGACACGGCGATCGTCGCGAGCGCCGCCTCCACCTCCCCCGCATCGATGCCCTGCGCGGCGGCCAGCGCCGCCGGCCGGGGCGCGACCACCTTGCTGATCTCGGTGACGTGCTCGGCCCCGATCGCTCCGGCCGCGAAGGCGGCCGCGGTGGCCGGCAGCAGGGCCAGCGCCCGCCCGCGGTGCACCAACCCGGCTGCGGCGTTGCCCTTGAGCCCGGCGTGGGTGCGCAGCCACGCGGCCATCGTCTTCAGCCCGTCGTGCTCGCACGCCGACCGCGCGTCGGCGGCCCGCACCACGGCGGCCAGCCGGGCGGCGGCCCGGCTCTGCTCGGCCACTGCCGCAGCAACCTCGGCCAGCAACTCCCCGTCGGACAACACGTGCAGGTCGACGTCCCCCGCCGACCGCTCACTCGAACACATGTACGGAGTCTAGCCGTCCCGACGGGTCGGCGCAGGACGAATCCCCAGTTCAGCAGCCTGTCCACAGATGTGGCCGTCAGCTTGACGGGACGGTCGCCGGCGGGTCGATTCGCTAGGGTCCGTCGGCTCTGGAGCCTGCTGAGCCGGCTGCCTACCGTCGCCGCATGACCGGGAAGCGCCTGCGGTGCCGGTTGGGGTTCCACGCGTACGTGACGCGGCACCCGGACTCCGAACGACTGCAGGAGCCGGACGCCAAGGTCTGCCGGCTCTGCGGGAAGCGCAGCGACCTCTCGTTCAAGAACCTGCCCGGGGCCATGGGTGGCGGCGGGCCGGGGGTCTGACGGCGCAGCCGCACGTCCGTACAGCGCCCGACCGGAGGACAGCGCGCCCGCTCAGGCGGTGGAGCGGCGTGATCGTTCCTACGATCGGAGGGTGCAGATCCCCTTCAACTCCTCCGAGCGGGCCAGCCTCGGTGTCGAGTGGGAGCTCATGCTGGTCGACCGGCAGACGCGTGAGCTCAGCGCGGGCGCGATCGAGATCCTCGGTGAGCTGACGCCCGAGGGCGAGAAGGAACCCGCCAAGGCCAAGCACGAGCTGCTCCAGTCGACCGTCGAGGTCATCACCGGGGTCTGCACGACCGTCGCCGAGGCGAAGGCCGACCTCGCCGGCACCGTCGCGGAGGTCGCCGCCGCCGCCGACCGGCGCGGGCTGGACCTGATGTGCGCGGGCACCCACCCGTTCACCGACTGGCAGACGCAGCTGATCTCGCCGAAGGAGCGCTACCTCGAGCTGGTCGAGAAGATGCAGTGGCTGGCGCGCCGGCTGCAGATCTTCGGCGTCCACGTGCACGTCGGCGTCCGCGCGCCGGAGAAGGCGATGCCGATCGTCAACGCGCTCACCCAGTACGTGCCGCACTTCCTGGCGCTGTCGGCGTCCTCGCCGTACTGGGTCGGCTGCGACACCGGGCTCGCCTCGGCGCGCAGCAAGGTCTTCGAGGCGATGCCGACCGCGGGCCTGCCCTACCAGCTCTCCGGGTGGCCGGAGTTCGAGTCGTACATGCAGACCCTGATCTCGACCGCCGCCATCGAGACCGTGCGCGAGGTGTGGTGGGACATCCGCCCGCACCCGGACTTCGGCACCGTGGAGCTGCGGATCTGCGACGGCCTGCCCACCCTCGACGAGATCGGTGTCGTCGCCGCGCTGTCCCAGTGCCTGGTCGAGCAGCTCGACACCCAGCTCGACCGCGGCTACACGCTGCCCACGCCGCCGAGCTGGGTGCTCCGGGAGAACAAGTGGCGGGCGGCCCGCCACGGGCTGGACGCCGACATCGTGGTCGACGAGAAGGGCACCGTCCGGCCGGTGCGCCAGGCGCTGCTCGACCTCGCCGAGGAGCTGGAGCCCACCGCCCGCCGGCTCGACTGCGCCGACCAGCTCGCCGACATCGAGCGGGTGCTGGCCGCCGGCGCCTCCTACCAGCGGCAGCGCGCCGTGGCGGCCGCGCACGGCGGCGACCTGCGGGCGGTCGTCGACGCGCTCGTGGCCGAGCGGCGCGAGGGCCTCGGCGCCACCCCGCCCGACGCAGATCGGCCCGACCGGCCCGCCGGCGGCCCCTCCTGCGGCCCGGGGTCCACGGCATGACGTCGGTCGCCGACGAGCTCGGCGCGGCGGTCGACCGGTGGACGACGGAGCGGGAGCAGCGGCTCGTCGCCGTCCGCCGGCACCTGCACGCCCACCCGGAGCTGGCCTACGCGGAGTACGAGACCACCTCCTTCCTCGAGCAGAAGCTGCGCGACGCCGGCCTGGCGCCCAAGAGGCTGCCCAGCGGCACCGGCCTGGTGGTCGAGGTCGGTTCCGGGGAGGGGCCGGTCGTCGTCGTCCGCGGCGACATCGACGCGCTGCCGCTGCCCGACCTCAAGGACGTCCCCTACGCCTCCACCCGCGAGGGCATGTGCCACGCGTGCGGACACGACGTGCACACGACCGTCGTCCTCGGGGTGGCGCTGGCCCTCGCGGCGCTGGACGACCTGCCCGGCACCGTGCGCTGCGTGTTCCAGCCGGCCGAGGAGACCGTGCCCGGCGGCGCGACCGAGGTGGTGGCCGCCGGCGTCCTCGACGGCGCCTCCCGCGCCTTCGCCCTGCACTGCGACCCGTCGATCCCCGCCGGGGCGGTGGGGTTGCGCACCGGCGCGATCACCGCCGCCTGCGACCGGATGGACGTCGTCCTCACCGGCCCGGGCGGGCACACCGCGCGGCCGCAGATGACCGTCGACCTCGTCGACGCCCTCGGCCGGCTGATCACCGACCTGCCCGGTCTGCTGTCCCGCCAGGTCGACCCGCGGGCGGGCATGTCGGTCGTGTGGGGCGCGGTCAACGCCGGGGTCGCCGCCAACGCCATCCCGCAGCGTGGCCAGCTGCGCGGCACCGTCCGGGTGCTCGACCGCGAGGCCTGGCAGTCGGCCGAGGAGCTGCTGCGGGGCCTGGTCGAGCGGGTCGCCGCGACCACCGGCGCCGGCGTCGAGGTCGACTACGTGCGCGGCGTGCCGCCCGTGGTCAACGACCCCCGTGCGGTGGCCCTGCTGCGGTCGGCGGCGATCGACACGGTCGGCGCCGACGGCGTCCGGCTGTCGCCGCAGAGCATGGGCGGGGAGGACTTCGGCTGGTTCGCCGACGTCCTGCCGATCGCGCTCGCCCGGCTCGGCACGCACGGCGGCGGCCCGCCGCTGGACCTGCACCGCGGCACCTTCGACGTGGACGAGCGGGCCATCGGCGTGGGGGTCCGCCTGCTCGCCCGCACCGCGCTGCACGCCCTCGTGGCCGACCGCGGCACCCCGTCGGAGGGGCGTTCCCCGGCACCCGGGCGCCCGGCGCCGCGCGAGCGCCGGTAGAACGTTCCCAGCGCACCGCCTCCCCGGAGGCCCGGACAGCACCGGAGCCCGTCGATGAGTTCCCCCGCACAGCCGGCCCCGGCCGACGCCACCACGGTCGACGACCAGGTCCCGGCCGAGCACGAGGTCCCCGACGACCTCGTCCTGGCCGGCGAGTTCCCCGCCGCCACCCGCGAGCAGTGGCGCGAGCTCGTGGCCGGCGTGCTGCGCAAGGCCGGCCGGGAGGACCTGCCCGAGCACGCCGAGGACGCCCTGCGCCGCACCGTCGCCACCGGCGTCGACGTGGCCCCGCTCTACACCGCCGAGGACGCCGGCGACCTGCCCACGGCGGTCGGCGTCCCCGGCATCCCGCCGTTCGTGCGCGGCGCCCGCGCCGGCGCGGCGGGGGAGACCGCCGCCGGCGGCGCCGACAGCGACGTGCCCGGCGGGTGGGACGTCCGCCAGCGGCACGCCGACCCCGACGTGGCCGTCACCCGCGAGGCGATCGCCGCCGACCTGGAGAACGGCGTCTCCTCGCTGTGGCTCGTGCTCGGCGAGGGCGCGGTCTCGGTCGGCTCGCTCGGGGACGTGCTCGCCGACGTCTACCTCGACCTCGCGCCGGTCACCGTGCAGGGTGGCCCGGCCGCCGCCGGCGCCTTCCTCGCCCTCGTCGAGGGCCGGGACGACCTCGCGCCCGGCGGCTGCCTCGGCCTGGACCCGATCGGGGTGCAGGCGGCGACGGGGGAGGGCCAGGACCTCTCCGAGCTCGCCGACGTCGCCCGCCGTGCGATGGCCCTCCCGGGCCTGCGCGCGGTCGTCGTCGACGCCACCGTCTTCCACGACGCGGGGGCCACCGCCGTCGAGGAGCTGGGCTGCTCGCTGGCCGCGGGCGTCGCCTACCTGCGCGAGCTGACCGGCGGGGGCCTGTCGGTCGACGAGGCGTTCGGCCAGCTCGAGTTCCGCTACGCGGCGACCGCCGACCAGTTCACGACCATCGCCGCGCTGCGCGCCGCCCGCCGGCTGTGGGACCGCGTCGGCGAGCTGTCCGGCGCCTCGCCCGAGGCCCGCGCGCAGCGCCAGCACGCGGTCACCTCCTCGGTGATGACCACCCGCCGCGACCCGTGGGTCAACATGCTGCGGACGACGGTCGCCTGCTTCGCCGCCGGCGTGGGCGGTGCCGACGTCGTCACCGTGCAGCCCTTCGACGCCGCCCTCGGCCTGCCCGACGCCTTCTCCCGGCGGATCGCCCGCAACACCCAGAGCCTGCTCGTCGAGGAGGGGTCGCTGGCCCGCGTCCTCGATCCCGCCGGCGGGTCCTGGTACGTCGAGTCGCTCACCGAGCAGCTCGCGCAGGCCGCGTGGGCCTGGTTCACCGAGATCGAGCGGGCCGGCGGCATCTGCGCCGCGCTGGAGAGCGGGCTGGTCCGGGACCGGATCGGCGCGGCGTGGGCGGAGCGCGCGAAGCGGCTGGCCAGGCGCTCCGACGCCGTCACCGGCGTCAGCGAGTTCCCCAACCTCGCCGAGAAGCTGCCGCAGCGGGCACCTGCCGCGGAGGTGCTGCCGGCCGGGCCGGGCGGCCTGCCCCGGGTGCGGGCCGCGCAGGAGTTCGAGCAGCTGCGCGACCGCGCCGACGCCGCCCCGAGCCGGCCGCGCGTCTACCTGGCCACCATCGGCCCGGAGGCGAGGCACACCGCCCGCGCCTCGTTCGCCGCGAACCTCTTCCAGGCCGGCGGCCTGGAGACCCCCGCCGCCGACGGCGCGAGCGGCCTGGCCGAGGCAGGGACGACGGTGGCGTGCATCTGCGGCACCGACAGGGACTACGCCGAGTCCGCCGCGGCGCTGGCCGCCGACCTGCGTGCCGCCGGCGCCACCTCGGTGTGGCTGGCCGGCAAGCCGTCGCTGGCGGTGGACGGCGTCGACGGGTACGTGTACGCCGGGTGCGACGCGCTCGAGGTCCTGCGCGCCGCCCACGAGCAGCTGGGAGTGTCGGCATGACCACCATCCCCGACTTCGGCTCCGCGGAGCTCGGCCGCCCGGCGGCCAGCGGTTCGGCGGGGGCCTCGCCGGACGACTGGGCCAAGCGGTACGAGGAGGCCACCGGGCGCAGCGTCGCCGAGGCCACCTGGCACACCCCCGAGGGCATCGACGTCCCGCCGCTGCTCACCCCCGCCGACCTGGCCGGGGTCGACTTCCTCTCGACCTTCCCGGGGCTGCCGCCGTTCCTGCGCGGGCCCTACCCGACCATGTACACGACCCAGCCGTGGACGATCCGCCAGTACGCGGGCTTCTCCACCGCCGCGGCGTCGAACGCGTTCTACCGGCGCAACCTCGCCGCCGGCCAGAAGGGCTTGTCGGTCGCCTTCGACCTGGCCACCCACCGCGGCTACGACTCCGACCACCCGCGGGTGCGGGGCGACGTCGGCATGGCCGGCGTCGCGATCGACTCGATCCTGGACATGCGGCAGCTGTTCGACGGCATCCCGCTGGACCGGATGAGCGTCTCGATGACCATGAACGGCGCGGTGCTGCCGGTGCTGGCGCTCTACGTCGTCGCCGCCGAGGAGCAGGGGGTGGCCCCGGAGCAACTGGCCGGGACCATCCAGAACGACATCCTCAAGGAGTTCATGGTCCGCAACACCTACATCTACCCGCCCGGGCCCTCGCTGCAGATCATCAGCGACATCTTCGCGTTCACCGCGCAACGGATGCCGCGGTTCAACTCCATCTCGATCTCCGGCTACCACATCCAGGAGGCGGGGGCGACCGCCGACCTGGAGCTGGCGTACACGCTGGCCGACGGCGTCGAGTACCTGAAGGCCGGTCAGGCCGCCGGGATGGACGTCGACACCTTCGCCCCGCGGCTGAGCTTCTTCTGGGCGATCGGCATGAACTTCTTCATGGAGGTCGCCAAGATGCGGGCGGGGCGCCTGCTGTGGGCCAAGCTCGTGAAGGAGGCCGGTGGCACCAACCCGAAGTCGCAGTCGCTGCGCACCCACTCGCAGACCTCGGGCTGGTCGCTGACCGCCCAGGACGTCTACAACAACGTCGTCCGCACCTGCCTGGAGGCCATGGCCGCCACCCAGGGGCACACCCAGTCGCTGCACACCAACGCCCTCGACGAGGCGCTGGCGCTGCCCACGGACTTCTCCGCCCGCATCGCCCGCAACACCCAGCTGGTGCTGCAGCAGGAGTCGGGCACCACCCGGGTCGCCGACCCGTGGGGCGGCTCGGCGTACGTGGAGAAGCTGACCTACGACCTGGCCCGCCGCGCCTGGGCGCACATCCAGGAGGTCGCCGAGCACGGCGGCATGGCCCGCGCGATCGACGACGGCATCCCGAAGATGCGCATCGAGGAGGCCGCCGCCCGCACCCAGGCGCGGATCGACTCCGGCCGCCAGCCGGTCATCGGCGTGAACAAGTACCGGGTGGACGCCGACGAGGCGATCGAGGTGCTGCGGGTCGACAACGCCCAGGTGCTGGCCGAGCAGACCGCCAAGCTCGAGCAGCTGCGCGCCGACCGCGACGAGGCCGCCACCCGCGAGGCGCTGTCCCGGCTGACCGATGCCGCTCGCGCCGCCGCCGAGGGCCGCCGGGGCAACGACCTGGACGCCAACCTGCTCAAGCTGTCCATCGACGCCGCCCGGGCCAAGGCCACGGTGGGGGAGATCTCCGACGCCCTGGAGGCCGTCTACGGGCGGCACCAGGCGCAGATCCGCACCATCTCCGGTGTGTACCGCGACGAGGCAGGAGCATCCGGGCCGGTGGAGGAGACCCGCCGGATGGCCGAGGCGTTCGAGGAGGCCGAGGGCCGCCGGCCCCGCATCCTCGTCGCCAAGATGGGCCAGGACGGCCACGACCGCGGCCAGAAGGTCATCGCGACCGCCTTCGCCGACCTCGGCTTCGACGTGGACGTGGGCCCGCTGTTCTCGACGCCCGAGGAGGTCGCCCGCCAGGCCGTGGAGGCCGACGTGCACGTCGTCGGCGTCTCGTCGCTGGCCGCCGGCCACCTCACCCTGGTGCCCGCGCTCAAGGACGCGCTGGCCGAGCTCGGCGCCGACGACGTCGTCATCGTGGTCGGCGGGGTCATCCCGCCCGACGACGTGCCGACGCTGAAGGAGATGGGCGCGGCCGAGGTGTTCCTGCCGGGCACGGTCATCGCCGAGGCCGCCCAGGGGCTGCTGCGGACGCTGTCCGCCCGTCTCGGGCATTGAGCGGGGCCACCGACGTCCCGGCGCTCGTCGAGGGGGTCCTCGCCGGCGACCGCCGGTCGATGGCGCGCGCCATCACCCTGGTCGAGTCGCGGCGGGCCGACCACCGCGAGCGCGCCCAGGAGCTGCTGACCGAGCTGCTGCCGCACGCCGGCGGCGCCCGGCGGGTGGGCATCAGCGGCGTCCCCGGCGTCGGCAAGTCCACCTTCATCGACCAGCTCGGGGTGACCCTCACCGGCGCCGGCTCCAAGGTGGCGGTGCTCGCCGTCGACCCGTCCTCGGCACGTTCGGGCGGGTCGATCCTGGGGGACAAGACGCGCATGCAGCGCCTCTCGGTCGACCCGGACGCCTTCGTGCGGCCCTCGCCCACCGCGGGCACCCTCGGCGGGGTGGCCCAGGCGACCCGCGAGTCGATGGTGGTGGTCGAGGCCGCCGGCTACGACGTCGTCCTGGTCGAGACCGTGGGCGTGGGCCAGTCCGAGGTGACCGTCGCCGAGATGGTCGACTCGTTCCTCTTCCTGACGCTGGCCCGCACCGGCGACCAGCTGCAGGGCATCAAGCGCGGCATCCTCGAGATCGCCGACGTGATCGCGGTGAACAAGGCCGACGGCCCCGGCGCCGCCGACGCCCGCAAGGCCGCCCGCGAGCTCGCCGGCGCGATCCGCATGCTGCGCGGGCACTCGGAGGACTGGGACGTGCCGGTCATGACCTGCGCCGGGCTCACCGGCGAGGGCCTGGACCAGGTCTGGGCCAAGCTCGTCGAGCACCAGGACCGGGCGAGGGCCTCCGGCGCGTTCGACGAGCGCCGCCGCACGCAGCAGGTGCGCTGGACCTGGCAGCTGGTGCGCAGCGGCCTGGAGCACCGGCTGCGCGCCCACCCCCACGTCCGGTCGCGCGCGCCGGAGCTGGAGCGGGCGGTGCTGGCCGGCGAGCTCACCCCGGCGAGCGCGGCCCGGGAGCTGCTCGACCTGTTCCTCGCCGACCCCGTCCGCGGGGCCGACGCCACCGACCCCACGCCCACGCCCGCTCCGTGACGGCCCCGGCCGGCGACGCCCCGCTCGCCGCCGTCCCGCCGCAGCCGCCGGTCCTCGTCCGGGTCACCGCCCGCCGCCCCCGGCCGCGCTGGGCGCTGACCCTGGCCGCCCTGCTGGGGACGGCGGCCACCACGTACCTGGCGGTCGCCGGCAGCGCGCTGTGGCGGACCGGTCAGACCGACGACCTGTGGTTCTACGACCCGGGTCCGCTCGCACCGCCGGAGCAGGAGGTGGCCACGGCGGTCACGCTCAACGCGGTGGCGCTGGGAGGGCTGGGCCTCGCCTGGCTGCTGCTGGCCCGCGCGGTGCGCCGCGGCGCGCGTCCCCGGGCGGTCCTCGCCGTGGCGGCGCTGTGGGCGCTGCCGCTGCTGGCCGGCCCGCCGCTGTTCAGCCCCGACGTCTACTCGTACGCGGCGATCGGGGCGAGCGTCCACGAGGGCCTCGACCCGTTCGTCGACGGGCCGGGCGAGGCCGACGGCGTCGACGCGACACGTGGCGTCGAGCCCTTCTGGCAGGAGACGCCCACGCCCTACAGCCCGCCGTTCGTCGCGCTGCTCGCCGGCCTGTCGGCGCTGGTGGACGGCGACCTCGTCGGGTTCCTCGTCGCCTTCCGGGTGCTCACCGTGCTGGCCTGGGGCCTGCTGGCCGTCCTCGTGCTGCGGGTGGCGCGCCGCTGCGGCGCCGACCCCTCGCGCGCGGTGTGGCTGACCGTCGCCAACCCGCTGCTCCTGCTGCACGCCGTCTCCGGCCTGCACAGCGACGCGCTCATGACCGCCCTCGCCGTGGCGGGGATCGCCGCCGGGCTGGCCCGCCGCCCGCACGTCGCGGTCCTGCTGCTGGCGGCCGCGGCGTGCGTCAAGGTCACCGCCCTGGCGCTCGTCCCGGTCGTCGCGGTGCACGCCGCGTGGGGGACGGCGTCGCGCGGAGCGCGGCTGCGGGTGCTGGCCACCACCTCGGCGCTGGGCGTCGGCGCCTTCGCGCTGGCCGTCCAGGTGTCGGGCTGGGGATGGCGGTGGCTGGAGAACCTCGACGTCCCGGGCAAGGCGGTGGAGCCGCTGTCGCCGCCGACCGCGCTGGCCGTCCTCCTGGACGCCGACGACCCGCCGCTGGACCTCGTGCGGGGGATCGGCCTGGCCCTGGGCGTGCTGCTGTGCCTGTGGCTGCTCACCCGCGTGCCGCGGTGGGGCCTGCTGCCTGTGGCGGCAGGGGTCTCGCTGGCGGCGGTCCTCTCCAGCGCGTCGGTGTGGCCCTGGTACCTGACGCTGCCCACCGCCCTGCTCGCGCTGACGCAGCGGCGCGGGCACGGGTGGCTCGTCGCCGGCTGGTCGCTGGCCGGCGTGTTCCTCACCATGCCCGGAGGGCGGTCGACGCTGACGTTCGCCGACCGGCCGTGGCCCGACGCCGCCGTCCTCGTCGTCCTCGTCGGGGTCTGCGGGGCGTCGGCGGTGTGGCGGTCACGCGCCCGGAGTACGGCCGACTCCGTGCCCGGCGGTGCGCCGAGCTACTGACGGACGACGAGGTTGGTGCTGTCCACGAACCGGCCGACGTCACTGGCGAGCATCTCGATGACCGCGGCCACGTGCTCGGGCTGCATGATCGTCGTCGGGTCCTCGTCCGGTGCGAGGGTGCGGCGCAGGTCGGTGGCGGTGCGGCCGGGCGAGATGCACACCACGCGGGTGCCGTAGATGGCGAGCTCCTCCCGCATGACCTCGCTCATGTTGATCACCGCGGCCTTCGATGCCGAGTAGGTCAGCCAGCCGGACCGACCGTTGATCCCCGCGGTCGAGGCGATGTTGACCACCAGCTCGAACTTGTTGCCGGCGTGCAGCAGACCCTGCACCACGGTGAACGGGGCGTAGAGGTTGACCGCGATCGTCCGCTCGAAGTCCTCGAAGTCGATCTGGTGGATGGGCACCGGCTTGGTGTAGCCGGCGTTGTTGACCAGGACGTCGATGTTGCCGTGCGTGGCGTACACCCGGTCCACGAGCTCGAGGATCCCGTCGCGGTCGGCCAGGTCGAGCTCGTAGGGCGTCACCCGGACCGACCCGGCGCGGACCTCCTCGAGGTGGCTGACGGCCTCGTCGAACGCCGCCGACGCGCGGGCGACCACCACGACCTCGCCGACGTCGTCTCGACGGGCGAAGCGCTCCGCCGTCGCCAGGCCGATGCCCTTGCTGCCGCCGGTCACCAGCACCGAGCGGCGGCGGTCACTCATCGTCGGTCGTCCCGTGCAGCAGCGACACGGCCAGGTGTATGTCGGTCGGCGTCGTCACCTTGATGTTCGTGTCGGACCCGTCGATGAAGTGCACCGGCGCGCCCGCCACCGCCACCAGGGTCGCGTCCTCGGTGAAGTGGGCGTCGTGGGCCCTCGCGTGGTCGTGACCGCGGCGCAGGTCGGCCAGGGCGAACTTCTGCGGCAGCTGGACGTTGCGGAGGCGGTCCCGCTCCAGATATCCGGTCACGGTGCTCGTCTCCGGGTCGACCGGCGCCACGGTGAACGGGATCGGGATCATGTAGCTCACGTTGCGCTCCGGGGACCGGATCAGCCGGGTGAAGTCCGCGGCACGCACCAGTGGCCGGGCGGCCTCGTGGATGACGACGTCCTCGTTGGCCGCGGCGTCCAGCGCCCGGGCGACGGACTCCTGCCGGGTCTCCCCGGCGGGGACGTAGTCGACCCGCGTCTTGATGGCGTAGTCGTGGACGATCCCCCGCACCTCGTCCTCCCAGCCGTCCGGGTAGTTCAGGACGATCTGGTCGATCTCCTCGACCGCGTCCGCGGCCACCAGCGAGTAGACGAGGATCGGGATCCCGTTCACCTTGAGGAACTGCTTCGGCTGGGGGGCGCCCATGCGCCGGCCGCTGCCCCCGTTGAGCAGCACGAGTGTGTACACGTCAGGTCCCTCGAGTCGGTGGACGCACGGTGCCCGGTGGACGTCAGGCCCGCGCCGGATCCTCTCAGACGCCCGTGGACCGGCACTCCCGGGCGCGGAGCCCGGCCACGTAGTCGTCGGGGGCGCCGGCGGCCTGCGCGGCGTCGGCCAGAGCGCCCAGGTACCGGGCCGAGGGCAGGCCGCCCTCGAAGGCGTCCAGCGCGTAGACGTAGGCGACGACGTCCCCGGCCAGTGTGTGCACCCGCAGGTCGAGCTTGAGGTAGAGGCCGAGGTCGGCGCCCTCCCAGGCGTCGAGGGCCCGCTCGTCGGCCTCGGTGAGGTCGTAGAGGGCGACGAAGACGCCGGGGGAGTCGGGGTCGTCCGACGGCACCAGCGTGGCCAGCGCGCCCTCCCAGCCGAGGTCCTCGGCGCCGAAGGTCAGGCGCCAGCCGCGGATCCACCCGGTGCCGGTGTGCGGGGAGGAGGGGCAGCGGCGCAGCATCTGCGCGGGGTCCATGTTGGACCCGTAGGCGGCGTAGAGGCCCATCGGCACCCAGGGTAGGTCGGGTGTGGCCGGGCCGACCGGTGAGGATGCCGACACCGGCGCGTCCCAGCGGGGACAATGGGCCCGGCCCGTTCGACAGGGCACGTCCGCGAGCAGCACCGGGAGCACAGCAATGACCCGCATCGTCATCATCGGCGGCGGCCCCGCCGGCTACGAGGCCGCGCTGGTCGGCGCCTCCCTCGGTGCGCAGGTCACCGTGGTCGAGCGCGACGGGCTCGGTGGCGCCAGCGTGCTCACCGACTGCGTGCCCTCCAAGGCGTTCATCGCCTCGGCCGGGGCGATGACCAGCGTCCGCGACTCCGCCGCGCTCGGCGTGCAGGGCGGCGACCTGCGCACCGCCGGCATGGACCTCGCGGCGGTCAACCACCGCGTCAAGGGGCTCGCGGTGGCGCAGTCCGCCGACATCCACGCCCGCCTCTCGGCCGAGGGGGTGCGCATCCTCGCCGGTCAGGGCCGGCTGGCCGACGACGTCCGCGGCCTGGTGGAGCACCGGGTCGAGGTCCTCGACCGCGTGGGTGCGGTGACCGAGACGCTGGAGTGCGACGTCGTGCTCATCGCCACCGGGGCCGACCCGCGCGTGCTGCCCGGCGCGGAGCCCGACCACGAGCGGATCCTCGACTGGCGCGACGTGTACGACCTCGAGGACATGCCCGACCACCTCGTCGTCGTCGGCTCCGGCGTCACCGGCGCCGAGTTCGCCTCCGGCTACCTCGAGGCCGGCGTCCCCGTCACGCTGGTCTCCTCCCGCGACCGCGTGCTGCCCGGGGAGGACGCCGACGCCGCCGAGGTGCTCGAGGAGGTGTTCCAGTCCCGTGGCGGCAAGATCGCCCAGCGCGGCCGCGCGGCGACCGTCGAGCGGACCGAGAAGGGCGTCCTGGTGACGCTGACCGACGGGCGCACCGTCGAGGGCTCGCACGCGCTGATGACCGTGGGCACCGTGCCGAACACCGGCGGGCTGAACCTGGAGCGGTGCGGCGTGGCGGTCAGCGAGAGCGGCCACGTGGTCGTCGACCGGGTGTCGCGGACGTCGGTGCCCGGCATCTACGCCGCCGGCGACGTGACCGGCGTGTTCCAGCTGGCCAGCGTCGCGGCGATGCAGGGCCGGATCGCGATGTGGCACGCACTCGGCGAGGCGGTGCAGCCGATCCGGCTCAAGACCGTCGCGGCCAACGTCTTCACCCACCCGGAGATCGCGACCGTCGGCGTCCAGGAGGGGGCCTTCCCCGAGGGCATGCCGCTGGACACCGTGCGGCTGCCGCTGGCCACCAACGCCCGCGCCAAGATGGCCGACATGCGGGACGGCTTCGTGAAGCTGTTCGCCCGCCGCTCGACCGGGGTGGTGGTGGGCGGCGTCGTCGTCTCGCCGGGGGCCTCGGAGCTGATCCTGCCGATCGCGCTGGCCGTCACCAAGGGCCTGACCGTCTCCGACCTGGCGCAGACCTTCGCCATCTACCCCTCGCTGTCGGGGTCGATCACCGAGGCCGGCCGGCGGCTGATGGGGGCCGACGCCCTGGCGTGACGCGGGCGGGACGGGCGGGCCCGCTGCGGCGGATGTGACGCGATCTCGGCTGGAGTCGGCCGATCCGGTGCCGACGCGCGCGCGGTCCGCCGATGGAGCAGGGGATGTCTCCCGTCCCCGCCGGTCGCCGCGTCCCCGCGCTGCTGCTGGTCGCCGCCGCCGTCCTGGCGCCCTTCGTGCTGCCCGCCGCGGCCTCCGCCGAGGAGACCGCCGCCGAGACGGTCGTCGGCGAGCTCGTGCAGGCCTGGCCGGAGGCGATGCCCGGGTCCGGCCACGACGCCGACGCGGAGCCGCTCACCTGGGTGGAGACCGCCGCCGGCGAGGCCGTGCCGGTGTCCACCGCGGACGTGGCCGACCTGCCCGTCGGGTCCACCGTCGAGCTGACCGTGGGCGCCGCGGAGGACGGCGGCGCGGCGGACGACGCCCGCGCGGTGCTGGCCGGCGAGGTCCGGGAGGCGGCCCCGGTCGCGGCGGCGACCCCCAGCAACGCCGTCACCGTGGTCCGCGTCGTGCCCGCCGGCGGGGTACCGGACGGCACGAGCGTCGCGGCGCTGGCCGCGGCGGTCGACGGCCCGGTGTCCCGCTTCTGGGCCGGGCAGACCGGCGGCGCCGTCCGGTTCGGCGTGACGTACGCCCACCCGGACTGGGTGACCACCGCCGCCGGCTGCGACGACCCCGCCGCGCTGTGGGCCGAGGCCGCGGCCGCCACCGGCTTCCAGGAGGGCCCGGGGCGGCACCTCGTCCTGTACGTGAGCAGTCGCCCGGCCGAGCTGGCCGGCTGCTCCGCGGGGCTGGCGCAGGTCGGCACCGGCCCCGGCTCCGGCGGCCGGGTGTACGTCCGCAGCCTCATGCCGGCGCTGATCGCGCACGAGCTGGGGCACAACATGGGCCTCGGCCACTCCTCGGGCCGGCAGTGCGACGGCGCGCTGGAGACCGGCGAGTGCCGCACCGCGGGCTACCGCGACTACTACGACGTCATGGGTGCCTCCTGGGAGAACCTGGGCTCGCTCAACGCGGCGCAGGCCGACCGGCTCGGCGTCCTGCCGGCCGCCGACCGGCAGGCCCTCGCGGTCGGCGACGCGGCCACCACGGTGACCCTCGCGCCGCTGGGCGCGCAGGGCGGGACGCGCGCGCTGCGGCTGACCGCCGCGGACGGCGCCGTCTACTGGCTGGAGAACCGCACGGCGGTCGGCCAGGACGGCTGGCTGTCCGGCGCCGCCAACCGCTTCCGGCTGGACTCCGGGGTGCTCCTGCACCGCGCCGGCGAGCACACCGACACGGCACTGCTGCTCGACGCCACGCCGAGCGCCGCCGCCGGGTGGGACGACGACCTGCAGGCGGCCCTGCCCGTCGGTGTCCCGGTCGTCGTCGGCGGCGGCGCCTTCACGGTGACCGTCCAGGCCGTGGCGGGCAGCGCGACGCTGCTCGTCCAGCCCGCCGCCCGCGCCGTCCCGGCGCCGCCGGCCGGCACGGGCACCGGGCCGGCGCCCGAGGTCCAGGCGGGCACCGCGGGCGCGACCGGCGGCACCGACGCCGGCGCGACGGCCGCCGTCCCCGTCCCCGAGGCGGCGCCGGTCCCCGGCACCGCGCCGGCCCAGGTGGGCGCCCCCGTCGTCGCCGACCGCGTGCCGGCGCCGGCGCTGGAGGCCGCCGCGCGGTCGTCCTCGGCCGTGTGGCTGCTGCCGCTGGTCACCGGGCTGGCGGTCACCGGCACCGTGCTCGCCGGGTGGCGGGCCGTCCGGCTGCGCGCCGCCCGGCGCTGACCGGCGCCCCCGGGTCAACCCGGGGGTGCCCCGTGCCGATAGGGGACTGGAGTCCCCCCGACCAGGAGTGTCCGTGCGCGCAGTCCCCACCCCGCCGCGGCGGCCCCTCCTCGCCGGCGCGGCCCTGGCGCTCGCCCTCCCGCTGCTCGCCGCGCCGTCCCCGGCCGCGGCGGACGACCCGGCCCCGCGGGAGACGGTCGTCGGCGAGCTGGTGCAGGGGTACGCCGACCCGGGGCCGCACGAGGCCGGCGAGGCCACCCACGCGGACGCGGGCCTGCTGAGCTGGATCGAGACGGCCCCGGGCGAGGCGGTCCGGGTGCCGACCGAGGACCTGCCCGACGTCGGGGCCGGCGCCACCGTCGAGGTGACGGTCGGCGCCGAGGTGGACGACGAGGCCGCCGACGCCGGGATGGAGCCGGCGCGGGAGGTGCTCGCCGCCGAGGTGGTCGCCGAGGCCGAGCCCCCCGCGGCGCCCGCCGCGACGCCGGTCAACCACCCGGTGACCGTGGTGATGGTGCAGCCGGCCGGGTCGGTGCGGGACGGCACGACCCTGGCTGCGGTCATGGCCGCGGTGAACGGCCCGGTGGCCGACTTCTGGGAGGAGCAGACCAACGGGGCGGTGCGGTTCGGCACGGTGGCCGGGCTCGACTGGCCGGCGCAGGCCTCCTCCATCCCCTGCAGCAGCCCCTTCGCGCTCTGGCAGGAGGCGGCCACCCGCGCCAACTGGAACGGCGCGCCCGGCGCCCACCTCCTGCTCTACGTGCCCGCGGGCTCTCCGGGCTGCGCCTACGGGCTGGGGACCATCGGCGACGGCCTCGGCGACGGCGGCCTGGTCTACGTGCAGGCCCCCGAGCTCTCGGTGGTCGCCCACGAGTTCGGGCACAACCTCGGTCTGGGCCACAGCTCCCTGCTGGTGTGCGACGGCCAGGTGGACGGCGGAGCGTGCGCGGTCGACCCCTACTACGACATGTACGACGTCATGGGCATCTCGTGGGGACCGGTCGGCTCCCTGAGCGCTCCGCAGGCCGCGCGGCTGGGCACGCTGCCCGGCGGGTCGGCGCCGACGGTGGCGTCGGGTGCCGCGGCCACCGAGGTCACGCTGACCGCCGTCGGCTCCCGGAGCGGCACGCGCGCGGTCCGGCTGACCGACGTCGACGGCGACGAGTACTGGCTGGAGTACCGCACCCCGGTGGGCCGGGACAGCTGGCTGGGCACCGGGTCGAACTGGGCCGGGCTGCAGAGCGGTGTCCTGCTGCGGGTCGCCACCGACGCCGACGGGGACTCCTCGCTCCTGCTCGACGGCACGCCCGCCGGGCAGCCGCAGTGGGGGAGCGACAACGCCGTCGCGCTGCCCGCCGGCACCGCGGTGTCGTTCGGTGACGCGTCGTTCAGCGTGCGGGTCCTGGAGTCCGGCGGCACCACCGCCCGGGTCTCGATCGCCTCGGCCCCCGGCACCCACCCGATGGACGCCGCCTACCCGCGGCTGAGAGCCGTGCTCGGGGCCGCGACCTCGCCCCGTGTCTGCGGCCTGCGCGACGGCGGCTGCTTCCGTTTCTTCCAGCGGGGCTCGATGTACTGGTCGCCCTCGTCCGGGGCCCACGCGGTCCGTGGGGCGATCCGGGGCGCCTGGGGGTTCTCGGGCTGGGAGGCCGGTCGGTTGGGGTACCCGATCGGTGAGGAGGTCTGCGGCCTGCGTGACGGTGGTTGCGCGCAGCACTTCCAACGCGGCTCGGTCTACTGGTCGCCGACCACCGGTGCACAGGTCGTGCTCGGAGCCATCCGGGATCGCTGGGCCGCTCTCGGATGGGAGGCGGGTCGGCTCGGCTACCCGCTCGGCAACGAGGTCTGCGGGCTGCCCGCCGGCGGGTGCTTCCAGCAGTTCCGCGGGGGATCGGTGTACTGGTCCCCGCAGTCGGGCTCCTGGTCCGTGGTCGGCGGGATCCGGAACAAGTGGGCTGCTCAGGGATGGGAGCGGGGGTGGCTCGGCTACCCGGTCGGCGACGAGGTCTGCGGGCTGCGCGACGGTGGCTGCGCCCAGCACTTCCAGCGCGGGTCGGTCTTCTGGTCGCCGGCCACCCGCGCACACGTCGTCGTCGGCGCGATCCGTGACGGCTGGGCGGGCCGCGGCTGGGAGCGCGGCCTCCTGGGCTACCCGGTGTCCGACGAGCGTTGCGGGTTGCGGGCGGGCGGGTGCTTCCAGCTGTTCCAGGGAGGCTCCGTGTACTGGTCCCCGACGACCGGGCCCATGGCGGTCCGAGGGGCCCTCCGGGACCAGTGGGCGCGCATGGGGTGGGAGAACAGCCGGCTCGGGTACCCGATCCGCGACGAGGCCTGCGTGCGGGGGTCGGGCTGCTCGCAGCAGTTCCAGTTCGGGTGGCTCGCCGCCTGATCGGCCGCGCCCCACGCAGCGAGGCCCGGCACCCAGGGGGATGCCGGGCCTCGTCCGTCCCTGGGACTACTCGGCGTCCGCGATCGTGCAGATGACCGCGCCGCTGGTGACCGTGGCGCCGACCTCGGCCGACAGGCCGGTGATGGTGCCGCCCTTGTGCGCGGTGATGGGCTGCTCCATCTTCATCGCCTCGAGGACGACGACCAGGTCGCCGGCCTCGACGGTCGCGCCGTCCTCGACGGCCACCTTCACGATGGTGCCCTGCATCGGCGAGGTCAGGGAGTCGCCGGACGCCGCGGACCCGCCGTGGCCGCCGCCGCGCTTGCGCGGCTTCGCACCGCCGGCGGCCTGGACCGGGGCGCCGCCGCCGGCGGCCAGGCCCGCGGGCAGCGACACCTCGAGCCGCCGCCCGCCGACCTCGACCACGACGGTCTGCCGCTCATCGGGCTGCTCGCCCTCGACCGGCGCGGCCGAGTACGGCGGCACCTGGTTGTCCCACTCGGTCTCGATCCAGCGGGTGTGCACCGTGAAGGGCTCGCTGGTGAAGGCCTCGTCGCGGACGACGGCGCGGTGGAACGGGATCACCGTCGGCATGCCCTCGACGACCAGCTCGTCGAGCGCCCGGCGGGCCCGCTGCAGGGCCTCCTCGCGAGAGGCGCCGGTGACGATCAGCTTGGCCAGCATCGAGTCGAAGGCGCCGGCGACCTCGCCGCCGGTCTCGACGCCGGAGTCCCAGCGCACGCCGGGGCCCTGCGGGATCTCCAGCCGGGTCACCGGGCCGGGGGCCGGCATGAAGTTGCGGCCGGCGTCCTCGGCGTTGATCCGGAACTCGATGCTGTGCCCGCGCGGGGTCGGGTCCTCGGTGATCTCCAGGGGCAGGCCCTCGGCGATCCGGAACTGCTGGCGGACGAGGTCGATGCCGCTGGTCTCCTCGCTGACCGGGTGCTCGACCTGCAGCCGGGTGTTGACCTCGAGGAACGAGATCGAGCCGTCGACGCCCACGAGGTACTCGACGGTGCCGGCGCCGTGGTAGCCGGCCTCCTTGCAGATGGCCTTGGCCGACTCGTGGATCCGGGCCCGCTGCTCGTCGGTGAGGAACGGCGCCGGGGCCTCCTCGACCAGCTTCTGGTTGCGCCGCTGCAGCGAGCAGTCGCGGGTGCCGACGACGATCACGTTGCCGTGGGTGTCGGCCAGCACCTGCGCCTCGACGTGCCGCGGCTTGTCCAGGAACCGCTCGACGAAGCACTCGCCGCGGCCGAAGGCCGACACGGCCTCGCGGACGGCGGAGTCGAACAGCTCGGGGATCTCCTCCTTGGTGCGGGCCACCTTGAGCCCGCGCCCGCCGCCGCCGAACGCCGCCTTGATCGCGACCGGCAGGCCGTGCTCCTCGGCGAAGGCGACGACCTCGTCGGCGCCGCCGACCGGGTCCTTGGTGCCGGGGACCAGGGGCGCCCCGGCGCGGGTGGCGATGTGCCGGGCGGCGACCTTGTCGCCGAGGTCGATGATCGCCTGCGGCGAGGGGCCGATCCAGGTCAGCCCGGCGTCGATGACGGCCTGGGCGAAGTCGGCGTTCTCGCTGAGGAAGCCGTAGCCGGGGTGGATCGCGTCAGCGCCCGACTGCTTCGCGGCGTCGAGGATCTTGTCGATGACGAGGTAGGAGTCGCCGGGCGTCGTCCCGCCGAGGGCGAAGGCCTCGTCGGCGGCGCGCACGTGCAGGGCGTCGCGGTCGGGCTCGGCGTACACGGCGACGCTGGTGAGGCCGGCGTCCTTGCAGGCACGGGCGACGCGGACGGCGATCTCCCCGCGGTTGGCGATCAGGACCTTCTGCACCGTCGTTCTCCCTCGAAGTGTGCGACCGGCGGGACAGTATCGAGCGCCCCCCGGCCGGCCGGAGCGACCGGGGGGCGACGCCTCAACGGCGCCAGAGGTCGGTGAGGACGACTCCGTGGCCGGCCAGCTGGGTGCGCAGCGTCGCGAGCGACAGCCCGACGACCGCCGCGGGGTCGCCGTCGACCCGCCGCACGAACGACGCGCCGAGCCCGTCGAGGGTGAAGGCGCCGGCCACCGCCAGCGGCTCACCGGTGGCCAGGTAGGCCTCCAGCTCGGCGGCGGTGGGCCGGGCGAAGTGCACCGTCGTCGACACGACGGCGACGTCGCGGCCCACCACGGCGCCGTCGCGCACGTCGAACAGCGCCTGCCCGGTGTGCAGGACGCCGGAGCGCCCGCCGATGTGCTGCCAGCGGTCACGCGCCTCGTGGGCGTCGGCCGGCTTGCCCATCGCCTGCCCGCGGTACTCCAGCAGCGAGTCGGCCCCGATGACCAGCGCGTCGGTCTCCCGGCCGGCCACCGCGGTCGCCTTGGCGGCGGCCAGCAGGGCCACCCGCTCGGCCACGCGCGGCGCGGTCACGGTGGACTCGTCGACGTCGCTGACGACGACGTCCGGCGCCAGCCCCGCCTGGCGCAGCAGCGCCAGGCGGGCCGGGGACGCCGAGGCCAGAACCAGCCGGCGGGCGGCGGCCGCCGTCACGACGACCGCCCGGACGCCGCCCAGCCGCCCGGTCCGGCGAGCACCGGACGGCGGTGGGTGTGCACCGGCGCACCCCAGGCGCCGACCGGGGCCGGACGGCGCCGCGGCCCCCGGCGCTGGGACAGGGCGGCGACCACGACGGTCAGCGCGGCGAGCTCCGCGGCCGTGGGCTCGCCCTTCACCACCCGCAGCAGCGGGCGCTGCGCTTCGGTCGGCTCCGTCACAGCGGGATGTTCCCGTGCTTCTTCGGCGGCAGCGTCTGGCGCTTGTTGGACAGCAGGCGCAGCGCCTTGGTGACCTCGATGCGGGTCTCGGAGGGACGGATCACCTGGTCGACGTACCCACGGTCGGCCGCGATGTACGGCGACAGCAGCGCGTCCTCGTACTCGGTGATGAGCTCGGCGCGGCGGCTGTCGGGGTCCGACGCCTCGGCGAGCTCGCGCCGGTAGAGGATGTTCACCGCGCCCTGCGCGCCCATGACGGCGATCTGCGCGGTGGGCCAGGCCAGGTTCAGGTCGGCCCCGAGGTGCTTGGAGCCCATGACGTCGTAGGCGCCGCCGTAGGCCTTGCGCGTGATGACGGTGATCTTCGGGACGGTGGCCTCGGCGTAGGCGTAGATGAGCTTGGCGCCGCGGCGGATGATGCCCTCCCACTCCTGGGAGGTGCCGGGGAGGAAGCCCGGGACGTCGACGAAGGTCAGCACCGGGATGTTGAAGGCGTCGCAGGTGCGGACGAACCGCGCGGCCTTCTCGCTGGCGTCGATGTCGAGCGTGCCGGCGAACTGGGTGGGCTGGTTGGCCACGACGCCGACCGGCCGGCCCTCCACCCGGCCGAAGCCGACGATGATGTTCGGCGCGAACAGCGGCTGCACCTCGAGGAACTCGCCGTCGTCGAGGACGTGCTCGAGGACGGTGTGCATGTCGTAGGGCGTGTTCGCCGAGTCCGGGATGAACGTGTCGAGCTCGTGGTCGTCCTCGGTGACGCCCGCGGGGCTGGCGTCGACCGGCCCGACCTCGACGGCCGGCAGCGGGTCGAGGTTGTTGCTCGGCAGGTAGGACAGCAGCGCCTTGACGTAGTCGAGGGCGTCGTTCTCGTCCTCGGCCATGTAGTGCGCGACACCGGACTTGGTGTTGTGGGTCCGGGCGCCGCCCAGCTCCTCGAGCGTGACCTCCTCGCCGGTCACGGTCTTCACCACGTCGGGGCCGGTGATGAACATCTGGCTGGTCTGGTCGACCATCACGATGAAGTCGGTCAGCGCGGGGGAGTACACGTGGCCGCCGGCCGCGGCGCCCATGACCAGCGAGATCTGCGGGATGACGCCGGAGGCGTGCACGTTGCGCAGGAAGATCTCGCCGTAGAGGCCGAGGGAGACCACGCCCTCCTGGATGCGCGCGCCGCCCCCCTCGTTGATCCCGATGATCGGGCAGCCGTTCTTGATCGCGAGGTCGAGGACCTTCACGATCTTCTCGCCGTAGACCTCGCCGAGGCTGCCGCCGAACACGGTGACGTCCTGGGAGAAGACGCAGACCGGGCGGCCGTCGACGGTGCCGTAGCCGGTGACGACGCCGTCGCCGAAGGGCCGGCGGGCGTCCATGCCGAAGTTGGTCGAGCGGTGGCGGGCGAACTCGTCGAGCTCGGTGAACGAGCCCGGGTCCAGCAGCGCCTCGATGCGCTCGCGGGCGGTCATCTTGCCCGCGGCGTGCTGCTTCTCCACCGCCCGCTCCGAGCCGGCGTGGGTGGCCTCCTGGACCCGCCGTTCGAAGTCCGCCAGCTTCCCGGCGGTGGTGTGGATGTCGATGTCGCCGGGGACGCTGTCGCCCGCGCTCTCCAGTTCAGCCGCGCTCACAGACCCTGCCTCGCTCTGCTCGGGAATCAGGCCGGCCGGCTCCCACCGGGGGCCGGGCTCGCGGCCGTAGCGTAGGGGAGTGCCTCCGGACCCCCCGTCGTCGCCGTCGGACTCCCGCTGGTCGGACCTGGAGCGGCCGGCCCTGGACGCCGCCGCGCTGACGGCCGCGCTGACCCGGGGGAGCCGGCTGTGGCGCTCGGTGGAGGTGGTCGAGCGGATCGGCTCGACCAACGCCGAGCTCGTCGCCCGGGCCGCGGCGGACGGGGGCGCGGCGCCCGAGGGCACCGTGCTCGTGGCCGAGCACCAGGACGCCGGCCGGGGCCGGCTGGACCGGGTGTGGACGTCGCCGCCCCGGGCCGGCCTCACCGTCTCCGTGCTGCTGCGCCCCGACGTCCCGGCCGCGCGCCGCGGGTGGCTGCCGCTGCTCACCGGCGTCGCGCTGGCCGAGGCGGTCGGCCAGGTGCCCGGGATCAGGTCGGCCCTGAAGTGGCCCAACGACCTCCTCGCCGCCGACGGCAGCAAGCTCGCCGGCATCCTCGCGGAGGTCGCCGGGGGCGCGGTCGTGATCGGCACGGGGGTCAACGTCTCCACCCGCCCCGACGAGCTGCCCGAGGGCGCGTCGTCCCTGGCGATGGAGGCCGGGCGCACGGTCGACCGGGCGCCGGTGCTGCTGGAGTTCCTCCGCGCACTCGAGCGCCGCTACTCGGCGTGGACGGCGGTGCTGGGCGACCCGGTGCAGAGCGGGCTGGCCCACGACTACCTCGCCTGGTGCGCCACGGTGGGCACCGAGGTGGTCGTGACGATGCCGGACGGCTCGATGCTCGGCGGCCGGGCCGAGTCGGTCGACTGGGACGGACGTCTCGTGGTGGCCGGCCCGGACGCTCCGGTGGCCCTGGCCGCGGGGGACGTGAGGCACGTGCGACGGGCGTGACGACCGGGAACGGTCCGTAGCGGCGCGCCGGTTCCGGGCGCCCCAGCGCGGCTACCGTCGCTCCCACACCGGGGGCCGTGGAGTTCCCGGGAGGGATCTGCGGGGACAGCGGGCGGCCCACCGGCGCCGCCTCCCCGCTCGCCGGGAGCCCGGCGACCCGTCGTGCGACCCGGAGAGGCCCCGTGACCACCACCCTGGAGCGTCCGACCGCCGGGACGCGCGTGGCGACCGACCGTCGCCGGCTCTCCCCGCCCTCCCCGCGGCACGTCGCACTCGTCGTGGCCGTGGCCGTCTACGCCTGGATGTGCTGGCGCTTCCGCGGGTTCGTGACCGACGACGCGTGGATCTCGGTCCGCTACGCGGAGAACCTCGCCGACGGGCACGGCTTCGTCTGGAATCCCGGCGGTCCCCGCGCGGAGGGGTACAGCAACCCGCTCCTGGTCGGTGTCGAGGCCGTGGCCGACCTCGCCGGCTTCTCCGCCATGACCGCGGCGCGAGGGCTGGGCGTGCTCAGCGGCCTGGCGCTCCTCCTCGTGGTCCACGTACGTGGTCCGCTCGTCGTCGGCCGGCTCGGCGCCACGGCCGCCACCCTGTTCATCGCGTTCTCCGCGCCGATGGCCGTCTGGTCGGTGGGTGGGCTCGAGACGATCCCGGTGGCCCTGCTCCTCACCGTGGGCGTGCTCGAGCTGGCTCGGGCCGACGGCGGACGGCCCTGGGTGGCCGCCGGCGCGATGGCGCTGCTGCCGTGGCTTCGACCGGAGGGCCTGCTCGCGGTCGTCGTCCTCGTCGTCCTCAGCGAGGGGCGCGGGCTCCTGCGCCGGCCGGACCGGCGCGCCGGCCTGCGCCGCCTGGCGGTGCTGGGCGGGGTCCCGGTGCTCTCGCAGGTGCTGGTCGAGGTCTTCCGCCTGACCGTGTACGGGCACCTCGTGCCCAACTCGGTGCTGTTCAAGGCCGGCCGCGGCGAGCTGTTCGGGGTGGCGGAGAAGTTCCTGAGCGAGGGTGCCGTCGTCCTGGTCCTGGCTCTGGTGGGCCTGGTGGCCGCCCGAGGGCGGCAGCGCCTGTTGGCGGTGGCGCCCGCGGTCTACCTGCTGGGGTCGCTCGACATGCTCGACAACGTCAACACCTTCAGCCGGTTCTTCCTGCCCGTGTGGCCGCCGCTGGCCCTCCTCGCCGGGCTGGGGGTCGCCGCTCTGCTCGCCGGCACCGCGGAGCACCGGAGCCGGGTCGCCGCGGCGGTCGTCACCGGGGCCACCGCACTGGGCATGCTGACGCTGTCCCCGGCGGACCTGCATGCGGCCGAGCACTTCGTGGACACCTACCGGGACTGCAAGACCACGTCCCGCTCGGCCATGGCCGACTGGCTGCGGACGACGCCGCAGGACACCACCTTCGCGATCGTGGACGCCGGTCTGGTGCCCGCGCGGGCCGGTGGGCGCACCGCCATCGAGAGCCTCTTCCTCAACGAGGCCTCGATCCAGGAGACCGGCGCACTCCCGACCGATCAGCAGGTGGCGGAGATCCTCCGCCGCGAGCCGGACCTCATCGTGGTGGCGAGCACCCGAGCCGATGTGTTCGTCCCCGCCTACGAGGTGGACGCCGCCCTGCTCGCAGACCCCGCGGGCGCCGCGTACCGCCAGGTCTTCGTCGCCTCCGGTGGCGTGGCCTGCGACTACCACCTCTTCGTCTACCAACGCTGAGGCGCGCCGCGGCCGAGCGGACGCCGGCGGGCCGACTGTGACCGGTGGGGCGGACACGGCGTCCCTACGCCGCCGCCGTCCCCGTCGGCGCCGTCTCTGCGTCACCCTGTCGGCATGGGTTACCCCGACAAGCTGCTCGCGTCCGACGAGGAGGTCGTGCGCCACTTGCACCCGCACTGGCTGACCGTCTTCTGGCCCGTCGTGCTGCTCCTGCTGGTCGTCGGCGGCGCCTCGTTCAGCGCCGCGCTCGTGCCCTCGGACAGCGACCGCGCCGGGCTGTACCGCCTGCTCGTCGTCGCCGCTGCGGTCGTGCTGCTGCTGGTCTTCGTCGTCGTGCCGCTGATGCGCTGGCGGACCACGCACTACGTGATCACCTCGCACCGCCTGCTGTTCCGCGAGGGCATCCTGGCCCGCAAGGGGCGCGACATCGGGCTGTCCCGCATCACCGACGTCTCCTACAGCCAGAGCCTGTGGGAGCGGGTCATCCAGTCCGGGACGATCACCATCGAGTCCGCGGGTGACAGCGGCGCCACGGTGCTCAAGCAGATCCCCGACAGCGACGGCGTCCAGCAGCTGATCAACCACATGATCGAGGAGGACGCCGACCGGCGCGGCCGGGAGAACGCCGGCTACCTGCGCGGCGACGACCAGGCCCACGGGGCGCCCAGGCACTGACCCGTCGACCCGGCCGGGTCGGCCCTCGTGGTCGGCCCAGGCGCGTGCGTCCCGCCGTCGAGGTCGAGGTCGTCCCCGGCGCAGGACGCCACGTGCGAGCCGTCGGGGGAGAGCGCGCGGTCACCGAGCACCGCCCGGGACCGGTGCAGCGTGGCACGCCGACGCGGTCGGGCGTGACCAGCCGCAGCGACGGCACCCCGGCAGCCCGGCACGACGGCGCCCGGCCGGGCTGCCGGGTGTGACGGATCGGTCACGGCGAGCCTGGCCGGTTCTGTCGGTACCCCGACCTACCGTCCCGGTCCATGCGCCTGCTGCACACCTCCGACTGGCACGTGGGGCGGTCGCTGCACGGCACCGACCTGCTCCGCGAGCAGGAGGCCGTGCTCGGCGGGCTGGCCCGGGTGGTCGCCGAGGAGCGCGTCGACGTGGTGGTCGTCGCCGGTGACGTCTACGACCGCGCGGTCCCCTCGGCCGACGCGCAGGCGGTGCTCGACCGGGTGGTCGGCCGGGGGCGGGGGGCCGGAGCCGCGGTGGTGCTGACCCCCGGCCACCACCACTCACCCCCCCCGCCGGGCCCCTTCACCCGCCTGCAGGCCGCCGCCGGCCTGCACGTCCGGACGACGACGGCGGAGCTCGACGAGCCGGTCCTGCTGGGCGACGAGCACGGCGAGGTCGCCGTGTACTGCCTGCCCTACCTCGAGCCCGAGATCGCGCGCGACGAGCTCGGCCTCACCGGCGCCCGGTCGCACGAGGCGGTGCTCGCGGAGGCGATGGAGCGGGTCCGCGCCGACCTCTTCCTGCGGCCGGGCACCCGCTCGGTGGTCGTGGCGCACGCGTTCGTCGGCGGTGGCACGCCCAGCGAGAGCGAGCGCGACATCGCCGTCGGCGGCGTCGACCGGGTGCCGGTGCCGGTGTTCGACGGGGTCGACTACGTGGCGCTGGGGCACCTGCACCGCCCGCAGACCCTGACCGAGCGGCTGCGCTACAGCGGCTCCCCGCTGGCGTACTCCTTCGGGGAGGCCGGCCAGCAGAAGCAGGTGTGGCTGGTCGACCTCGACGCGACCGGGCTGGCCGGCGTCCGCGCCGTCCCGCTCCCCGTGCCGCGCGAGCTCGTGGTGCTCACCGGCACCCTCGAGGAGCTGCTGGGCGACCCCGCGCACGCCGCCGCCGAGGAGGCCTTCGTGTCGGCGCGGCTCACCGACGCGGTGCGTCCTGCCGACCCGATGCGCCGGCTGCAGACACGCTTCCCGTACTGCGCCCACCTGGAGTGGACCGGCAGCGGCCGGGTCGCCGACGGCCGCAGCTACACCGAGCGGCTGGCCGGCCGCGGCGACCTCGACGTCGTCGGGGAGTTCGTCACCCACGTCCGCGCCGGGGTGGGCGCCACCGCGGCCGAGCGCGACCTGCTCGCCCGCGCGCTCGCCGCGGCCGCCCGCGAGGAGGTCGCCGGGTGAGGCTGCACCGGCTCTCGCTCACCGCCTTCGGCCCCTTCCCGGGCACGGAGGTCGTCGACCTCGACGCCGTGGCCCGCGACGGGCTGTTCCTGCTCTGGGGCCCCACCGGCTCGGGGAAGACGACGCTGCTCGACGCCGTGGTCTTCGCCCTCTACGGCACCGTCCCGGGCGCGCGGGGCGAGGAGAAGCGCCTGCGCAGCGACCACGCCGACGCGGGCACGCGGACCGAGGTCAGCTGCGAACTGACCCTCAGCGGGGAGCGCCTGCTCGTCACCCGCCGCCCCGAGCAGGCCCGCCCCAAGAAGCGCGGCACCGGGATGACGACCGAGCCGGCGAAGCTGACCGTGCAGCGGCTCACCGACGGCGGCTGGGAGGCGGTGAGCACCCGCATCGACGAGGGCGCCGAGCACCTGCGCACCCGGCTCGGCCTCGACGTGCACCAGTTCTGCCAGGTCGTGCTGCTGCCGCAGGGCGACTTCGCCCGCTTCCTGCGCGCCGAGCCGGAGTCGCGTGCCGCACTGCTGCGCACGCTGTTCGACGTCGGCCGGTTCGCCCGGGTGGAGGACTGGCTGGCCGGCGAGCGGCGGGCCGCCGAGGAGGCCCTGCGCGTCGAGCGCCTCCAGCTGTCCACGCTGCTGGCCCGGGTGGCCCAGACCGCCGACGCCGACGTCCCCGAGGAGCTCGCCCCGGAACTCGTCGGCGCGCACGGCGGCCCGGTCGACGCGTGGGTCGGCCGGCTGCGCCAGCGCGCCGCCCACGACCTGGCCGCCGCGGGGGAGGCCGCCGACGCCGCCGCCGCGGCCGCGACCGCGGCCGGCCGGGAGCTGACGGCCGCCCGGCTGCTGGCCGACCGCCACACCCGCCGGGCCCGCGCCGAGCAGGAGCTCGCCCGGCTGACCGCCGAGGAGCCCGGCCTGGTGCCGGTCCGCGCCCGGCTCGACGCCGGCCGCCGCGCCGAGGCGCTGCGGGACGTGCTCGAGGCCGCCGGCCGCGCCGCGCTCGAGGCGGAGGAGGCCGCCGACGTCCTCGCCACCGCGCGCCGGGCGTGGGCGGCCACCGGCAGCGATGCCGACCCCGCCCCCGATCCCGCCACCGACGTCGCCCGCCGGCTGCGCGACGACGCCGCCGCGGCGCGGGCCCTGGAGCCCGAGGCCGCCCGCGCCACCGAGCTGGCGCGGCGGGTGACCCGGCTGGGGACCGAGACGGCCCGGCTCGCCGACCGCTGCGCCGCCACGGACGAGGCCCTCGAGGCGCTGCCGGAGGCCCTGGCCGCCGCGCAGGCCCGCGTCGACGTCGCGGCCGGCGCCGCCGCCGAGCTGCCCGGCCGCACCGCCGAGGCCGAGGCCGCCCGCGCCGCGGTCGCGGCCGGGCGCGACGCCGAGCGGCTCACCGCCCGGCTGGAGCAGGCGCGGTCGGCCGCCGGCGCCGCCCGCGAGCGGTGGCTGACCGCCCGCGAGCAGCTGGTCGACCTGCGCACCCGGCGGCTGGACGGCATGGCCGCCGAGCTGGCCGCCGGCCTGGTCGCCGGAGCCGACTGCCCGGTCTGCGGCGCCGTGGAGCACCCCCACCCGGCCACGCACACCGGCCCCGCGGTCTCGGCCGAGGACGAGGACCGCGCCCGCGAGGCCGCCGACGCCGCCGAGGCCGCGGCGGGTGCGGCCGCCGCCACCGCCGAGGAGCGGGCACGGGAGCTCGCGGTGCTGCGGGCCCGCGCGGGCGAGCGGCCGCTGCCCGAGCTGGAGGCCGTCGCGGCCGCTGCGGAGGAGGCGCTGGCCGGGGTGGCCGCGGCCGCCGCCGACCTGGCGCCGGCCCGGGCCCGGCTGGCCGCGCTGACCGACGAGCGCGAGAGCCTCACCCGCCGGGCAGCCGCCGACCGCGAGGAGCTCGGCAGCCGCACCGCCGAGCGTGCCGCCGCCGCGGCGGAGCTGGCGGCGCTCACCGCCCGGCTCGACGCCGCCCGCGGCGACGACCCCGACCTGGCCGCACGCGCCCGCCGCCTCACCGCGGCCGCGGAGCGCTGCGAGGCGGTGCTCGACGCCGAGGCGGCCGACCTGCGGGCCCGGGTCGCCGCCGACACCACCCGGCGCGCGGCCGGCGAGCGCGCCACCGCCGCCGGGTTCGGCGACCTCGGCGAGGCCGCCGGCGCGCTGCTCGACCGCGCCGGGCTGGCCGCGCTCGAGGAGCGCGTCACCGCGCACGAGCGCGCCCTCGACGCCGTCCGGCGCGTCCTCGCCGACCCCGAGCTCGCCGGCCTGGCGCCGGCGCCCGACCTGACCGCGGCCGAGGCGCGGTGCGCGGCCACCACCGCCGGCCGCGAGGAGGCCGTCGCCGCCCTGGACCGGGCCCGCCGGTGCAGCGCCGACCTCGACGCCCTGGCCGGTGACGTCGTCGCGGCCGAGGTGCGGCTGCACGAGCGGCGCACCGTGGCCGAGCAGGTCGCCGGCCTGGCCGACCTGGTCAACGGCCGCGGCGCCAACACGCTGCGCATGCGGCTGCAGTCCTTCGTGCTCGCCGCGCGGCTGGAACAGGTCGCCGAGGTGGCCAGCCGCCGGCTGCTGGAGATGTCGGGGAGCCGCTACACGTTCCGGCACAGCGACGCGCAGGGCCGGCACGGTGCCCGCGGCGGCCTGGGCCTCGAGGTCTTCGACGAGTACACCGGCACCCTGCGGCCGACCAAGACCCTCTCCGGCGGTGAGAGCTTCATGGCCTCGCTCGCGCTGGCGCTGGGCCTGGCCGACGTCGTCACCGCCGAGAGCGGCGGGGTGCAGATGGACACGCTGTTCGTCGACGAGGGCTTCGGCACCCTCGACGCCGGCGCGCTCGACGCCGTCATGGACGTGCTCGACGACCTGCGCCGCGGCGGCCGCACGGTCGGCGTCATCAGCCACGTCGAAGAGCTGCGCACCCGCATCCCCACCCGGCTGGAGGTCGTCACGGGCCGGTCGGGGTCACGCCTGGCCGGCTGACGGCCGCGGCCCGCTGCCGGGCTGGTCGTCGGGGACGGTTGGTGCGAGTGGGACGGGTGACGCGATGGTTGTGAGGACTCGCTCGCACGACGCGGTGTTTTTCAGGGCTTTTGGCGCGTTTTCGACTGCAGGGGCACGCCAGCGCCGTCGATAACGTCCGATTCGCCCATCCGAGATGGGGTCTCACCCGCAGTCGACAGCAGGAGTCCTCCATGCCCTCAGCGCTGCCCGGTGCCGCCAGGCGCCGGCCCTCGTCCCGCGACACGGGCCAGGCGGTGCCTCGACCGCGTACCGAGATCCGGGCACTGACCGGCCTGCGCATCGTCGCGGCCATGTGGGTGGTCCTGTTCCACTTCGGCGGTGAGCTCGTGCCGCTGGTCCAGCAGGTCCCGGGGTTGGCCGCGATCATCGGTGGTGGCGGGATCGGGGTGGAGCTGTTCTTCGTCCTGAGTGGCTTCGTCATCGCGCGCAGCTACCTGGACGAGTGCGGTCGTGGTTGGTCGACCGGGCGAGCGGCACGGTTCGTCCTCAACCGGTTCGCCCGGGTGTGGCCGGCGTTCGCCGTCGTGACGGCGGCCGTCTGCGTCTGGTGGTTCCTGGCCCCCCGCATCGGGCTGGACTCGGAGATCGTCACCAGGCACCAGCCCTTCGAGCTGTCGTCCCTGCTCCGCCAGCTGACGATGACGCACGTGTGGGGCGAGGAGCACTACCTCAACACCGCCTACAACCCCCCGGCCTGGTCGATCGGGGTCGAGTGGACGGCGTACCTGGCGTTCCCCCTGCTGGCGCTGGTGATGCGGCCGTTCGTGCGCCTCTACCCCGCGGTGAACCTGGTCCTGGCCTTCGTCGCCATGCTGCCGATCGCCGTCCCCTCCTACCTGTACGGGCGCGACATCGAGACCCCGTGGGAGCTGCGCATCGCGTGCAGTTTCGTCGCCGGCGTGCTCGTCCACTGCGCGGTCAGCGGCGTGGCACGGAGCGCCCGGTCGGAGCGGTGGGCACTGCGGCTGACCGGTAGCAGCCTGTTGTTCATCGTGGTGGTCCTGCTCTGGGCCCACTGGCGGTCCCAGCAGGACGCGCTCGCGGGGAACCCCGTCGGCATGTACCACATGACGGTGGTGGTCATCTGGCCGCTGGTCGTCGCGGGCCTCTCGATGACCGACCGCGGGCTCTCCCGGCTGCTGTCCTCGGACACCATGGTCTACGGCGGCCGGATCTCCTACTGCCTCTACCTCGTGCACTGGCCGGTGCAGAACGTCGGGCTGGCACTGGTCGCTCCTCCGGCAGGTGCGCCGACTGCGCCCACCCCGCAGGCCGTGCTGGCCGCCCCGTTCATGATCGCGGTCGCCGTGGCCGTGAGCGCGGCCCTCCACCACGCGGTGGAGGAACCCGCCCGGCGCCGGCTGGTGCGGCTCTGGTCCGGCCGACGGGCGCTGGAGCCGGTGGCTGTGGTCGCGGAACCGGTGGAGACCGTGGCGGCCGAGGGCGGCACAGCGGTGGACGAGGCCACGACGCGTTGGCACCTGTCCGCGGCGATGGTGGCCGCGCCGGCGTCACCGGAGAACGCGATCGGCGTGCCCGCCGTGACGCCGCGGCCCCGGCCCGCGGTGGCGGCGGCGAGGCCGTCAGCGGGAGCGACGCCGGATCGCCGTCTGCTGCCGCCGGTCGGGTGATCCGCTCGGGGAGCGCTGGGGTCGGGTCGTGGTGCTGGCGGCCGTCGGCGGCTCGCCGACCGCCGAGCCGGGCGAGCGCCGCTCCCGGAGCGGTGTCGGGCTAGCCTCACCGTCGCCATGGCTGCCTCTCCTCCCGACCCCGCCCGGCTCGACCCCCGCACCGGCCTGCCCGTCGTGGCGATGGTCGGCGGAGGCCAGCTGGCCCGGATGACGCACCAGGCCGCGATCGCGCTCGGGCAGTCGCTGCGGGTGCTGGCCACCGACCCGGGGGAGTCCGCCGCGCTGGTCGCCGCCGACGTCCGGCTCGGCGACCACCGCGACCTCGCCGCGCTGCGTGCCGCCGCCGAGGGCGCGACCGTGCTCACCTTCGACCACGAGCACGTGCCGACCGAGCACCTGCAGGCCCTGGAGGCCGACGGCGTCCGCGTCGCGCCGGGGTCGGCGGCGCTGGTGCACGCGCAGGACAAGCTGGTCATGCGCCGCGCGCTGCAGCAGGCGGGGGAGCCGCAGCCGGCGTGGGCCGAGGTCACCACCGACACCGGCCTCGCCGACTTCGCCGGCGCCACGGGCTGGCCGATCGTCCTCAAGCCCCCGCGCGGCGGGTACGACGGCCGCGGCGTGTTCGTGGTCGACGACCTCGACGCCGCGCTCGCGGTGCTCGCCGAGCACGGCCGGGTGCTGGCCGAGGAGCGGGTCGCCATGGTCCGCGAGCTCGCCGTCCAGGTCGCCCGGTCGCCCTTCGGGCAGGTCGCGGTCTGGCCGGTCGTCGAGACCGTGCAGCGCGGCGGCATCAACACCGAGGTGCTCGCGCCCGCGCCCGGGCTCGACGAGGCGACGGCCACCGCCGCGCAGGAGCTCGCCATCCGCATCGCCGAGCGCCTGGGCGTGGTCGGTCTGCTGGCCGTCGAGCTGTTCCAGACCGCGGACGGCGTCGTGGTCAACGAGCTCGCCATGCGCCCGCACAACTCGGGGCACTGGACCATCGAGGGCGCACGCACCAGCCAGTTCGAGCAGCACCTGCGCGCCGTCCTGGACTACCCGCTGGGCTCCACCGCGATGACCGCGCCGGTCGTCGTCATGGCCAACGTCCTCGGCGGGGACGCCGCGGTCGAGGGCTGGACGGGCCCGGGCCTGGACGAGCGGGTCCACCACCTGATGGCGCACTGGCCCGACGTCAAGCTGCACTGGTACGGCAAGGGTCAGCGCCGCGGCCGCAAGCTCGGCCACGTCACCGCGCTCGGCGACGACCTCGCCGAGGTCCGCGCCCGCGCCGTGGCCGCCGCCCGGTACCTGGCCGACGGCGTGGTCGACCCGGCCTTCGCCTTCCCCGAGGAGCACTGACGTGGCACAGCCGCAGCCCGGCCCCCTGGTCGGCATCGTGATGGGCAGCGACTCCGACTGGCCGATGATGCAGCCGGCCGCCGAGGCGCTCGCCGAGTTCGGCGTCCCGTACGAGGTGCACGTGGTCTCCGCGCACCGCACACCGCGGCGGATGCTCGACTACGCCGAGTCCGCCGCGGGCCGGGGCCTGCGGGTGGTGATCGCCGGCGCCGGGGGAGCGGCGCACCTGCCCGGCATGGTCGCCGCCGCCACCCCGCTGCCGGTCATCGGCGTGCCCCGCCCGCTGGACCGGCTCGACGGCCTGGACAGCCTGCTGTCGATCGTCCAGATGCCCGCCGGCGTGCCGGTCGCGACCGTCTCGATCGGCGGCGGCCGCAACGCCGGCCTGCTGGCGGTGCGCGTCCTCGCGGCCGCCGACGACACGTTGCGCGCGGCGGTCGAGCGGTTCCAGGCCGACCTCGCGGCCTCGGTGCTGGCCCGCGACGCGGCGCTGCAGGAGCGCCTCGCGAGCGACGTCACCCCCGGCTGAGGGACGCCACGGGTGCGTGGACGTCCTAGCATCGGGACGTGAGTGGCACCGGGCTGTACCAGCTGACCGAGGAGCACGAGGCGATCCGGGCGGCGGTCCGCGACATCGCCGAGCGGGAGATCAAGCCGTTCGCGGCGGAGGTGGACGCGGAGTCGCGCTATCCGATCGAGGCGCAGAAGGCGCTGACCGCGGCCGGCTTCCACGCCACCCACATCCCCGAGACCTACGGCGGCGAGGGCGCCGACGCGATCGCGACCTGCATCGTGATCGAGGAGGTCGCCCGCGTCGACGTGTCGGCCTCGCTGATCCCGGCCGTGAACAAGCTCGGCTCGATGCCGATCCTGCTGTCGGCCTCGGAGGAGCTCAAGCAGCGCGTGCTGCCCTCGATCGCCGACGGGCGGGCGATGATCAGCTACGGGCTGTCCGAGCGGGAGGCCGGCTCCGACGCCGCGGCGATGAAGACCCGCGCCCGCCGCGACGGCGACACCTGGGTGCTCAACGGCACCAAGGCCTGGATCACCAACTCCGGGATCTCCGAGTGGTACACGGTCATGGCCGTCACCGACCCGGAGAAGCGGGCCAACGGCATCTCCGCCTTCGTCGTGCACCGCGACGACCCCGGCTTCGAGGTCGGCCCCAAGGAGAAGAAGATGGGCATCAAGGGCTCGCCCACCTGCGAGCTCTACTTCACCGACTGCACCATCCCGGCCGACCGCATCATCGGCGCCGAGGGCACCGGCTTCAAGACCGCGCTGCGCACCCTGGACTTCACCCGCCCCACCATCGGCGCGCAGGCGGTCGGCGTCGCCCAGGGCGCGCTGGACGCCGCCGTCGAGTACACCCGCGAGCGCAGGCAGTTCGGCCGCGCGGTCGCCGACAACCAGGGCGTGCAGTTCATGCTCGCCGACATGTCCATGCAGATCGAAGCCGCCCGGCACCTGGTCTACGTGGCCGCCGCCCGCGGCGAGGCCGCCCACGACGGCGGGAAGGTCGACCCCGACCTGGGCCGGCTGTGCGCCGCGGCCAAGGCCTTCGCCTCCGACGTGGCGATGAAGGTGACCACCGACGCCGTCCAGCTGTTCGGCGGCGCCGGCTACACCCAGGACTTCCCCGTCGAGCGCATGATGCGCGACGCCAAGATCACCCAGATCTACGAGGGCACCAACCAGATCCAGCGCATGGTCATCGCCCGCAGCCTGCTCAAGTAGGCCCCCGACGACGACGGCCGCCCCGGTCCAGCTGGACCGGGGCG